>CBDVEP010000036.1:0-21470 GCA_965373035.1 uncultured bacterium | reverse complement strand
CCAATTTATTACACCAGCAAAACCGGCTGAAACAATAAAAGCTATAAAAAATAAAATTAAAACAGTAGTTTTTAATCTCATCTCCAAACCTCCTTATCAAAAAATATATTAACTCTCTTGTGACTTTGCTGCTTAATCACTAATCAAAGGTCAATCCATAACTATTTTTTTATCTGAACTTTTATTCCCCATTAACTATATGAATTATTAATCCATTTTTTAGAAAAAATACTATTCCTAGAAATTAATCAAATTTCCAATTATAGCATATAATATAATATAGAAAATTTAATTGTCAATTTTTTTATTGAAGTAAAGTAATGGGACAGAATATAGTATTCTGTCCCATTACCTTTTTTCCTTTTTATATCTTGACAATAGAAGTTTAAAGATTATATATAATTTATTATTTAATTTTTAAAAGGAATAGTAAATATGGTAAAATCAAAAACAAAATCAGAAACAAAAATCTCCTCTTTGCTTTCAAATTTAGCCAAACATGGAGAAAAATATTCAAAAATAGCAAAACATGAATTTAAGTTAATGGTACTATTGGAAAAGAAAAAAGAAAAATATATTGAGATAGGAGAGCATACTTACAAATTATTTCAAAAAGAAAAATGGAATTTAAAAAAGAACAGCAGGTTAAAAGAATTAATAGTGGATATGAAGAATATAGAAAAGGAAGAAATTCAAATCAATAAAGAAGTTAAGATTTTAAAAAAGTAGTCTTTACAATAAGATGAATTCATTTTTTATTGGGGCAGAGCAATATGGCAAAATACAGGTCAAATAACATTGTTTATTTTTTAATAATTACTTTTATTATTTTTATATTATTTCAGCTCCTTGGTGTTTTACTGCTTATTATAAGAGGTCTGTTTTTTATTGTTTTTAAATTCTGGTATCTTTTTTTAGCAGCAGGATTAGTTTGGTATTTCAGTAAAAAGGTGAAAGTGCCTCGAAAAAGAACAAGGAAGTATCATGTAGAAAATAAACATGATGGGAAAACCATAGAGATTAATGATTATAAGGTAAAATGATTTTTGGAAACTAAAGAAATAGCAGTTAAAGTACCGGCAAAAATAAATCTGTTTTTAGATGTCATTGGTAGAGAAAAAAAAGGCTATCATAAAATTATTACCATATTTCAGGCTGTCTCTATTTTTGATAGGATAGTCATAAAAAAATCTACCAGGAACAAGATTATTGTTAATAATGAAAGTTTAAAAAATAAACATAATATTGTAGAAGATGCTGTTAATATCATTAAAAAGAAATATCAATTATCTGAAAATTTTATTATAAAAATTAATAAAAAAATTCCTATTGGTGCCGGGCTTGCTGGTGGAAGTGCTGATGCTGCTGCTGTTTTATGGGGAATCAATAAGTTATATCGTTTGAATATATCTTATAAAGAATTAGTTTGTATGGGAAAAAAACTGGGAAAAGATGTTCCATTTTTTTTTCATGGCGGGATGCAGATTGGAAAAAATCATGGTGATGTACTAATCAGAGTCTCAACTGATTTTAATTATTATATTTTAATTATTTATCCTGATTTTGAAATTTCAACAAAAGGAAGTTATAAAGAATTAAAAGTTAAAGAATTTAATAAAGGTAAAAACAACCTTAACAGAATATTATTTGCTTTGCAGAATAAAAATATTGATGGCATGACAAAATATTTATACAATGTTTTTGAAAAAAATGCTTTTAAAAAATATCCTGTTTTAATGAAAATAAAAAAAGATTTAATAGAAAATGGAGCGGAAAGTGCATTAATGAGTGGTACAGGCTCTGCTGTATATGGTATTACTAAAGATAAAAAAAAAGCAAAGGAAATAAATAAAAAGTTGAAACTAAAATATAAAAATATTATATTACTTAAACCATTTTATAATGGACTTTTAAAAATGTAAGGAGGCTTGTTACTTATGGAAATTACTGATATTAGAATTAAAAAAATTGAAAGTGAGGGGAATTTATTAGGTTATGCATCTATTACATTTGATGATGAATTTGTAGTGCATAATATACGTGTGATGAATGGGAAAAATGGTAAATATATTATGATGCCGAATAGAAAAGTTAAAAGTGGTGAATTCAAAGATATTGTTCACCCTATTAATACTGATTTTAGAAGAAGATTAGAATCCTCGATTTTAGAGGCTTATGATAAAAGTGAATAACTGTTTTATGTTTGGGGTGTTGCCAAGCGGTAAGGCACCGGCTTTTGGAGCCGGTATTCGGAGGTTCGAATCCTTCCACCCCAGATTTTAAAGAAATTTTATTCCTATTTCATAAAGATTATCTTCAATAATACTGCACCATGAAACTTGACCAATAAATTTAATATTAGAATTACCCTGCAGAATAGTTCCTTCAACATAATCTGCTTCTTTTAATTGAATATTTTCAATATAAAATGCAATGCCTCCTTTACTGATGTTTTTAATTTTTTTTATTTTTTTCTGAAGTAAGGGAGGGTTAATAACTTGAATTTTTATTTTTAATTTATCTGTAATTGGTATCCGCTTGAATTTTCTTCTTTCTTGCGGATAATCACATATTCTGTTTTTTCCTTCATATTTTGCTCTATACAGTGCAGAATTAGCAATATTAAATAATTCTGTTGCATTTTTTTTAGTATCAATTAAAAAAGTAGATACTCCTCCGCTGATAGTTATTTGTTTAGCAGATTTTAAATTTTCTATTTTTTTTCTTAATTTTTCTCCCACAATAAGAGCATTTTTTTTCCCGGTATGGGATAAAATAATTGCAAATTTTCCTCCTTCATATCTAACAGCAATGTCATTAGATCGTATAGATGATTTTAAACAATTAGCAACATCAATCAGGATATTGTTTGCTTCATCTAATCCCATATATTCATTTATCTTTCTAAAATCATCAATATCAATTATCAGAATAGATAAAGGGGATTTATATCTTTTTGCTTCTGAAATCTCTTCATTAATTTTTTTTTGACTGTAATTGAAATTATACAATCCTGTGGTTTCATCTATTAAAATATTTTTTTTCAAATTGTTAAAGTATTTTTCATTAGTAATAACAGGTGATTTTAAAAGACCTGTAGTTATATTTAATAAATAATCAAGAGCTGAAACATAAATACCTGCATCTCTTCTTAATATTTTTTTTAAATGATGTTTGTGAGAAACAATACTTCCCCAGATATCTTTTGCTTCTGTAGGAGGAAGTTTTAATCCGGTTAGTTTATAGAGAATCATGGAAAATATATTTTTACTGTATTTGTCAATTAAATAATCTATTTTTTTTTGAGTATCTTTATTTACATACGATTTATCAACAAATCCATCGATAATATTATTATCTATTTCATTAGCTTTTTCAAAATCAAGAGTGTTTCCTACCATATAATCACCTTTTATAATAACTTTTCTTATTTATCGGTTTATAAAATTGTTTTATAAGTGAAAAAAATGGTTGAATTTAATTTTTAAACAATTAGAATTAAAAAAATTAGTTTGATTTTATGAAAACAAAAGCAGCTATTATTTGTATTGGAACTGAGTTAACAACTGGAATAAAATTAGATACGAATAGTCAGTATCTATCACAGCAATTATATAATCTTGGCATTGAAATTACTTCACTTATTAATCTTCCTGATGAATTTAATATAATTAAAAATTCTCTTTCTCAATTAATGCAAATAAATCAGATTATTATTGTAACAGGAGGATTAGGCCCTACACAGGATGATATCACCAGGGATGTTGTTAAAAAGGTTTTAAATTTAGAAACAAAATATTCAAAAAAGATTTTTAAAAATATAAAAGACCGTTTTAAAAGGCAGGGGTATTTACATACTCCGGATATTAACAAATATCAGGCTGTAATTTTTAAAAGATCAATAGTTATTCCAAATAGTGTGGGTACTGCTGTTGGTTTTATTATTAAAAAAAAGAAGAATATAATATGTTTACTCCCTGGTCCACCTGTTGAATTGATACCTATGTTTAAAAAAAATGTAATTCCTTATTTTAAAAAAAAATTTAAAATTAAACAGCTTCATTATGTGTGTAGATTAGCAGGTATGGCTGAATCTATTGCAGCTGAAAAATTAAAGATAATAGATAAGAAAATAAGGAAATATAAAGGTGATGTGACTATTTTATCAAAACCAAATTTGATAGATATTGTTGTTTCATCAAAATATAATATTAAAAAGATAAAGATAATTACAAAAGAAATTAAAAGAATTTTCAGGGAATCGATTTATTCTGAAAAATGGAAATCTATTTACAGTATTGTTGCTGACTTATTAAAAAAGAAAAAATATTCCCTTTCTCTTTCTGAATCATGTACAGGTGGGCTTATCAGTAAAATATTTACAGATATGCCGGGGAGTTCAGAATATTTTAAATTTGGGGTTACTGTTTACAGTAATGAGGCTAAAATAAAAATTTTAAAATTAAAAAAGGAAATATTAGATCAATTTGGAGCAGTAAGTGAGCAGACATCATTTGAAATGCTTAAAGGTTTAAAGAGATTAATTAATACAGATATATCTGTTTCAGTAACAGGCATAGCGGGTCCTTCTGGTGGAATAAAAAATAAGCCTGTAGGATTGGTTTATATTGGAATTCGATTTTATAATGAGATGAAGATTTTTAAGTTTGTCTTTAATGGGAACAGGGAGAGGATTAGAAATTATATACTGAATAAAACTTTTGAACTGCTTTATAGAAAGTTGATTAATTAAGCATAATTGTGAGAAAAATTTGACATTATATTTTTTATATATAGAATAAACCACAAATTAATATTGCTTTTTATTTAAGGAGAAATTATTATGGGTTTAAAGAATGTTTTTTTATTTGCAGGTCAGGGAGCGCAATTTGTTGGTATGGGAAAAGATATATATGATCAATCTGATGTTGGGAAGGATTTTTTTAATATTGCTGATAAAGTTATACCACATTTAAAAGATGTGTGTTTCAGCGGCACAGAAGAAGAGTTAAAATTAACAAAATATACCCAGCCGGGAATTTTCACTGTTTCAGTTATTATTGATTGTCTTTTAAAAGAAAAGGGATTAAACCCGGATGCAGCAGCAGGGTTCAGTCTGGGAGAATATTCTGCATTATTTTCTGCAGGGGTTTTTGATTTTAAAACAGGGCTCGAACTTGTTAAAATCAGGGGGGATGCAATGTCTGAAGCATGCGAAAAAAATCCAGGCACAATGGCTGCGATTCTCGGGTTAGAAGATAATATTGTTGAGGATGTCTGTAAAGAGATTACAGAAAGCGGGGAAACAGTCAAACCAGTAAATTATAACAGCCCGGGGCAATTGGTTATCTCAGGAACCAAAAAAGGAGTTGAAAAAGCTGTTGAGGTACTGGATGAAAAAGGTGCAAAAAGAGCAGTATTACTTGCAGTCAGTGGCGCATTTCACAGCCCCTTAATGGAATCTGCTAAAGATGAATTAAAAAAAGCAATTAACAGATTTGATTTAAAGGATCCTGATATTCCAGTGATTATGAATGCTGTTGCTTCCCTGATTGAAGATGTTCAAAAAGTAAAAGAATTAATGATAGAGCAGTTAACCTCGCCTGTATTATGGAAACAGTCTGTTAATTATTTAATTGCTCAAGGATGCAGTGATTTTTATGAATTAGGCCCTGGCAGGGTTTTATCCGGGTTTATGAGAAGTATAAACCGGGAAGTAAATATTAGCAATTTTCAAAAAACAGAGGATTTTGATAAAATATAGAAAAAAATTGACTTTTTTTTAATATGATATATACTGTTTTGGTATAGTATAAAGCCAATATATATAAATACAATAATTACTATCAAGCGGGCATTTGGTTTTTATTAAAATCATATTATTATGAAAAAAGCTATAATATTAATTTTAATCTTCTTTTTTATAATTATAGGATGTTCAAAAGAAGAAGATCCTTTTGCTCCACAGTCAGGTTCCAAATCAGGTGATATTAATATTCAGATAATTCCAGCAAGATTTTCTTATTATGGGTCATATCCTGATCCAGGTGATTTTGAAGTTTATTTTTATACAGACTCTCCTTTAATTTTAAGTTATAAAGTTTATTCTTCATGGAGTATTTCTTTGCCTTTAAATCAATGGAATGAACCAGGGACTAATTTTGACCCCCAACATTCTCCTTATATGCAATTTGAAGGGATTTTGTATTATAGTGCAGATGAGAATATTCCCCTTCCTAATTCATATTTAGGTGGTAACCCTCCTGCTGTAATAAGTGTCAGTGCTTCCAGAAAAGAAAAGATATATCAATATAATGTTACTTCAATATATGTTGAAGTAATTGATAATGATTCACCTCAGGATTTTTATGTTACAAGGCATTATAAAGCTGCTGCTATTGATATGTATGGCAGAAAGACTGATTTTAAGGATTTTTCTATAAATTTTTGTAATGTAAGGGTGGGACTGATGTCTGAATATGCACATAATAATTCCTGGCCATGGAATGATGATGATGAGCATAATTTTAAATGGGTGGGTTCAGGTCAGGTTATTAGTTATTCAGGGAATAAATTTACTGTAAGAATTAATTTTAATGAACATTCTCTCAGGCGTCTTTATTGTGATGGTGGGATATGGATAATAGATAAAATACAAGTACATGATTTAAGCGGTGATAATTATGAAATGATTAATATGTCAATTCTTAATCCACCTTATAGAATTTATGTTGAGTGTGAAAATTGTGAAGAAGATCATTGTCATGAACATCATTAATTTATTTTTAATTTTATTTTTTAGCCTTAATTGTTATACCGGACTGGAAGGTGCAGAAAGTGCAACTGTAAGCAGTACATATTATAAGAATGAATTTAGACGAACATATTATCATCTGGGTATTGGATGTGCCTATGGTGGAGCTTACTATGTAAACATTGAAAATAATAATACATACAAAAAATATATAACTAGTTTAAGGTTAAGCCAGGAAAGGAATTATTATCAGTTAGGATTTGCGTTTCGATTTAATTTTGCATTGGAAAGTGAAAAATTTTCAGATGAATTGACTTATTATGGTGAGCGTACTAAAATGCAGTGGATAGGGTTTCCATGTGTTAGAATGAAGTTCCCTTCAGCCATACCTTTTATAGTCAGCTATATTCCTTATGCTCTTATTGGCGGTGGATACACTGTAATTAATTACCGACACATGTTTTTAGATGAAAACAGAATATTGTTTGATAATGAAATTGATGGGTATGGATTTGTGTTTGGGTTAAGTCTTGGCAGTGAAATTGAAATAATGAAGGAATTATTATACATAGATTTTGGATTTAATTATTTATTTTCAAGAATAAGACAGGAATTTAATACTGATAATAGAGAAGGAAATGTTGAATTAGAGGAGAGTATCAATCATTGGGAATTAGACTATTATATTGGTTTTGTTGTTAATCTTTTTTAAGGATTGTTATGAGAAAAATCTTAGTAGTATTAGTTTTGTTATTGTTTATAACATTTGTACAGGCTGAAGAATTTATAACTCAGGATGATTCATATTTTGGTCCTTCCCGGACTAAAATAATCTGGTCAATATCCAGCGGTATTTCAAGCGGGTCAGCACATGGGTACAGGGATTTAAATAATGGAATGAATGTTGGGTTAGAACTATTCAGGCTTGTAGGCAATATCAGGCCGGAAAGCAGATTTTTTAGATATGTCTGGTTAACTATACTCACAGACTATAATTTATATGAAAATGACCGCAATATTTATGAGCTTCTTATTAACCAGTTTTATGGTGGTGTTGGGTTTAACCTTGAAAATAAAGGATTTTTTAAAAATATTATTCCTTATTTTGGCGGAGGCATGGGGTTTGGCTTTCATTGGAATAAATTTGATATAAATTTTAATGAACCTTTTACTGAAAGCGGAAATTGGACTTTTTACATGGCAGTTGCCGGTATGGAATACAATGTATCTGACAGGATTTCTTTTTTTATGGAGGCAAATTATCTCTGGGGAAGTTTAAATTCAATTGATAAGGACGAGGGCTCAAATTATATCCCTGATGAGTATGATAGAGATGATAAGCATAATGGAAATGATGACTATGCAGAAGTTCCTGGTAATATGAGCTTTTCAAGGGAAGAAATTGAAATGCGGCAGTTAACAATAAAAGCCGGAGTACGTTTTTACTGGGGTCTTGATATGTTCTGGTTCTTTCCATTTTTTTGGGAAGAATAAATTATTCATCCCTGGTAACAGGTCATAACTAATCTGTTACCAATTAATATCTTGGAGGTTTGTGATGAAGTTATTTAAAGTTTTATTAATACCAGCAGTAATAGTCAGTTTTTTTATTTTGTGTTCTCCACCGCCTGATATACCTGAAAAAGAAGAAGTTATTAAGGATACAAAATTTAAAGGTGATTATACTAAAAATGATATTGAATATTTTTTATCTTTTTTTAATGAAATGAGAGATTCTGTAAAAAATAGGGATGCTGAAAAATCGTTTTCTTTTTATTCTAAAGATTTTATGTCTGATTCAGGTGTTAATTTAGAAGATTTAAAAAAGAATACCACACAGTTGTACAAAGTTTACAATAAAATCATATATGAAATGTCAGATGTAAAAGTCCATGTTAAGGATGATAAAGCTGTAACTGTTGATAATTACATTTATAAAGCAACACCTATTATGAAGGGTTATAAACTTCTTAATTACAGTGGAAAGGAAAGAATATACTGGCAGAAAGAAAAGGGAAAATGGAAAATAACAAACTGGGTTTATGAATAAAAGATTAAAAAATTAAAAAGGTTTGATTTATTGTGAAAAAATTATTTTTATTATTAATTATTTTTAGTGTGCTTTTAATGTCAAGTAACTGTGGCATATTTAGAAAATCAGCAAAAAAGGATGTTGAAGAAAAAGTAGTTCTTACAGCTTCTGATGTTGATGTGCCTGAAGAAGCAAAGAAAGAAAAGGATTGGGATGACCTGACAAAAGACGAAAGGAAAAAAAGGAATAAAGCTGTAAAACTGGCTAATAAAGGGAATAAGGCTTTAAAAAATAAGAGTTATAATAGGGCTATAAAAAAATTTAAATCTGCTTTAAGAGAATGGCAGGATTTACCTGATGCTTATTTAGGATTAGGTAACGCTTATTATAAATCAGGTGATTATAAAAATGCTATTGAATCTTTAAATTCATATACAAAATATAAACCTGAAAAAGCAGATGCTTATTTTTTGACAGGCTCAAGTTATAAAAAGATAAATGATCAGGATAATGCTTTAAAGAATTTTTTAATCGTAACAAAATTAAATTCTAAGGATGCAAAGGCTTATATTGAGATTGGAAATATTTATTATGAGAGCGAAGCTTATAAGGAATCAATAAAGAATTTTAAAAAAGCAAATGGTATTAATGAAAAATTAATTGAGCCTTATCTTGGTATGGGTAATAATTATATCGATTTAAGGGATTATGAAGATGCAGTAAGAATACTTGATGCAGGATTAAAGATTAAACAAGATAAAAGACTTAAGGAAAGTCATAAAGCAGCAAGGGGACTATTGTCTTTAATAGAAGGGCGTGAATTATTTCATGATGAAAAATATAAAGAAGCTGAAAAAAAGTTAATAAATGCTGATACTTTATTAAGTGATAATTATGATGTTAATTATTTGCTGGGGCAAACTTATTATAAATTAAAGAAAAACAAAGAAGCACAGCAATATTTTCTAACTGCTTATAAAATAAAAAAAGATGATGTTAATCTTTTATTTTCTCTTGCAGAAATTTATCACAAAGAGAAAAAGTATAAAAAAGCAATAAAATATCTAACAGAGGCAAAAGAAAAGTTTCCGGATAATTATAAGGTTTATAACTACCTGGGAATTATTTACAGTGAGACTGAATCTTATATGAAAGCTGTCCTAAATTTCACAGCCAGTATTAAATTAAAAAAAGATTATGCACAAGCATATTTAAATAAGGGGATTGCTCTTTATAAGTTAGAAAAATATAAAGAGGCAAAGGAATCATTTAAAAAAGCTTATCAGTTGGATAGTTTGGATAAAGCAGAAGAGTTTAAGAAAAAAGCTGATGCCATGATTTTTGTAAATGAAGGTAATAATTTATTTGAAGAAAAAAAATATAACCAGGCTATTAATAAATATAAAAAATCCATTGAACTGGAACCGGAATTTTTTGGGACATTGGTAAACATGGGAAATGCTTATGTTGAAATAAATAAATTTGCATGCGCAATAGAACATTATAAAAAAGCTTTAAATATTGAAAAAAATTATTTACCGGCATTAGTTGGCATAGAAAGAGCTTATCGAAATAAAGGGGATACAGTTAATACAAAAAAGATAAATAAAAAGCTGGAAGAATTAAAAGGAAAAGACCCAGGCCTTTATTATAAGTTAGGGTTAAGCTATGAAGCAAATGGCAGGTTTAAAGATGCAATAAATGAATATAACAGAGCCCTTATAATTGACCGTAATTATATAAAAGCTAAAAAGCGGATTGCTGTTGTTTATTATAAAAAAGGTATTTTATTATTTAATGAGAAAAAATATAATGAAGCAAAAGAGCAGTTTCAAAAAGCACAAAGATATAATCCTTCCTATTTTGATGCAATTGATAAAATTGAGTATATTGATGCATTAAAATATATTAATGAAGCTTCACGATCATTCAGTAAGGGTAATTATACCAGTGCCATAGCAAATTATAAAGCATCCCTGAAAATTTATAAAGATTTAAAAGAAGTTTATTTGAATTTAGCTAATTCTTATATAGCTGCAAGGGATTTTGCAAATGCTGAAAAAATTTTAAAACAGGGAATAAAAAAGTTTCCTCAATTTGCTGATAATTATCAAATGATGGGTGTGATTTATAAGAATAAAAAGAAGTATAAAAAAGCTTTTAATTATTATAATAAAGCTCTGGAGAGGGGTCCTGACAGTGATGCTGTTTTAAATGATATTGGTGAAATTTATCTTAAAGAAGAAAATTATAAAGAAGCACTTGCAAATTTTTCAAAAGCTCTTTCCATTAATCCTAATAATTTTAATGCTCATATTAATTTAGGAATTGCATATTATAAAAAAGGTAACTATAAAAAAGCTATCGAAAAATTTGAAAAAACAAAATCTCTGGATAATTATTATGACCCTGCTTATTTTAATGCAGGGTTGGTTTATTATAAATTAAATAAGTATAAAGATTCTGAGTATAATTTTAATTTTGCTGTCAGGTTAAAAAAGGATGTACCTATTTTTTATTTTTATCTTGCCAGAACTCAGTATTATATGCCGGGGAAAATCCATACAGCCATTAAAAATATAGAAAAAGCTTTATCTTTAAGAAAATCACCTCCATACTATTATGGAGCAGGTAAAATCTATGAGAAAAGAATGGAAACAGCTATTTCAGTTGAAGTTTCTAAATATCTCAATAAAGCGTTAGCTTCATATAAAAAAGTAATTAAAATGGTGCCAAATACACAGTTAGCAAAATGGGCTGAAGACAGAATTTTTGCTTTGATTCCTGATGTCCGTTTAATGCGGACATTTCCTTTAATTGCAGGCATCTCAGGTAATCCTGATTTTAATAAAAATGTAATTTATGCAGGTGATGACAATGGAATCCTTTATGCTATAGATACAATGTCTAAGACAGGTAAAGTTATTAAAAATAAAATTATATTTGGTATTCCATTTACTTCGGATGTTAAATATTATAAAGGAAAAATTTTTGGAGGAATGAAAAATGGATTATTTGTTTGTATAGATAATAAATCCTTTAAAAAATTATGGGAGTTTAATGCTTGTGATTCCATTATTGGAACTCCTGTTTTTAATAAAAACAGTGTTTTTGTTATTTCACAGGATGGGTGTGTTTATTCTTTAAATATTAATACAGGAAAGTTAATCTGGAAATTTAATTCAGGAAATTCAATAACAGGGAATATATATAAAGTTAGGGACAGGATATGTTTTGCTAATTATGATGGTGATATTTTTCTTATGAATAGTAAAGGTAAATTAATATGGAAAAAAACTGTTATTGGTAATATCAATAATTCTATAGTTATTAATAAAAATAAAATTGGAGTAGGTACTGATGCTGGAATATTTAATATTCTGAAATTATCAAGCGGTTTAATTATAAAAAAAATAGAAATGGCTCATTCGCTTTCAAGCGGGATAGGCACAGATGGTAAGAATTTTTATTTTGGCTCAGGAAGTGCTCTTTATTCAGTTGATAGAGCAGGGATAATTAAATGGAAAGTCTTTGTTGATTCAGAGATTAAATCCATACCGGATATACAAGGTGACTTGCTCATTTTTTCAACTGAAAATGGTGTGGTTTATGCTTTAAACAAGAATAAAGGCAGTCAAAAGTGGAAATATATATGGAATAATCCTATTTATTCAAGAGCACTTATTGTTTCAAAAAACAGTACTTTTGTAAGTGATAAATATGGCTCCATACTGGAGTTGTATTATAAATGACATGTAAAATTATATTGACATTAACATATTTTGTGATATAATATGTTATTATAGAGATAACATATTATTAGAATTTGGTTGTTGATTTATAATAACAGATTGTCATTGCGAGGAGCGAAAGCGACGAAGCAATCTCAAAATTAACAACCTGAATGATTAAATTAAAAAAATTAACAATTATTTAAGGAGGATTTTAGAATGTATTTACAAAGAAAAAATTTATTATTAATTAGTATTGTAGTTATCTCTATAGTCAGTTTCACTACTTGTGGAGGGTTTTTAAGTAAAGGAATAAAAGTACCCAAGTTAACAAAAAAAACAGATATTTATATTGAAACAGATGTCAAACCAACTTCACGATTTGAAGAAGCAAGAATTAAATCTGTTTCCGTATTAAAACTTGATGCAAAATATGTGAAATCTGTACGTGGTGAAATTATTGATTACATTGATTTATCAAATAAATTAACTGATGACATATTAAAACGCTTCTATGAAATCGGTAAGATAGATGTTGCCCTGGGTGAATATGAAGACAGGGTTATTGAAACAGATATCCTTGAAAAGAAAAGAGGAGATCTGGAAGTACAGGGTAATACTCTTAAGCGTTCCATAGAGTATAAAGTTGCTCCTTATAAAAAAATAGAAGCTGTTTTAAGCGGACATATAAATAAATACCAGCAAGGTGATGACTGGAAGCATAGTTTTGTTGAAATCACGCTGAAATTAACCGATACTTATACAGGGTCTGTATATTGGATTACAGATATGAGAGGTTATGTTAAAGATGTAATTGAAACAGTTGTAAAATCAATTAGTGAAGGAAAATATAAAGAACCGATTGCTGTTAAAAAAGTAATAAAAAAAGCAAAAAAGAAAGAACCAGAGAAAAAGAAGGAAAAATAAATAAATAGTAGGGGAGGGTTTTAACCCTCCCTGTAAAGTTAAAAAAAGAGGTGATTTGATATGACCAAAAAATTTATAATAATAATTCTACTTGTTGCTTTAAGCAGCATGTTTATTGGCTGTAGAGGAAATATTTTTGGTTGGTTATATCCAGGAGATGATACAGACTTCGAAGATGTAGATGATTTAGTAGAAGCAGGTGATATCGCTCTTAGAAAAGGAGATTTTGAAACAGCTAAGAAGTGTTATTGGAATGCAATTCAAAAAAATCCAAGAAGTAGTAGAGCAAGATTTGGTTATGCCCGAGCATTTATTTTATCTAAAAATGTAGATTTATTATATATGGCTTCAAAATTATATGCTGAGCCACAAAATGCTAATATAGTAATGTCAGAATTAATTAATGACTATAAATTTACAGACACTATGACTACTGTTATTGATGTACTTAATGATCCTCAATATAGTATTGTCAATCAACAATGTGATGGAGATATTCCATATAATGATTTTGCTGTTAATTTTGATTTAATGATTTCTTATTTTTTTAGAGCTCTAATTAGCATTGGTGATTCCAATAATGATAAACAGTATTTTACAAAAACAGCAACTGGAGGAGATTTTTTATATTTTGGTGGAGAAGGTGAAGATTTGTTAGTTGAAAATACAAATGTTATAAAACAAGAAGAAAATCGAAAAGAGTTTGATGAAAATTTTACATATATTACAAATAATTTAGGATCTTCTATTGAAAAATCTTATTTTGTAAATGTTTTGCATATGTTACATGAAATAATTGAAGACATTATATACATATATTATTTATCTGATTTAGGATTAGATGATTTTTTAAATTTTAATTTATGCTGGACACGTGGAGTGCAGGGTTTAATAGGGAATAATGAAGTAATCAATAAAATGGTTAAGGATGCAGATAAGTCATATAATGAATTTAAGGTTATTAAAGATAATGCTATTCCTGATACAGATGTTTTAAATGCAGACCATAATGATATTGTAGGAGTGAATGCTTATACCGGTACCTATAAAGATTATCAGCGTGAAACCAGTCCATGGTCATCACATTGGGGGCCAGCATCGGGTGGACTTGCCCTTTTGTTAGAGGGAGCCCCCGATCCTTTAAATCCAGCTCCTTTGGCAGAGGGACCTTTGATGTCGGCAATTACAACAAAAGCAACACAGGTTTTAAATCATGTTAAAAATATGGATTTAATTAAAACTTATAGCCCATAATTTAATGGAATTATTGTATATTAATTTTTAATGAATAATAAAAATTAAGTATTTGTTTAGCTGATGTAGTGTAGGGGTTTGATTTATCAAACCCGTTCTTTAAAGCCTTTATTTGCGGGTTTGATACATCGTCATCGAAGATGGAATCAAACCCCTACAAATATTACTTTTTACAAGTCTGGGTAGACCCCGTAAATAATTAAAAATCAGCTAAACAAATACAAAATTATTTAATAATAAAAATAAGGATAAATAAAGGAATTATATGTTAAATAAAATAATGAATATCTGTATAATTTTAATAATGATATTCAGCTTAACTTATGCTGCTGAAAAACCCGTGACTTTTTCTGATGCCCGTGTTATGGGTATGGGGAATACTTTTGTAGCTGTAGCTGATGATAAAAATATGCTTTTTTTCAATCCTGCAGGATTTGCAACTTATGGCTTAATGAAAACTTCTATATCAGAAACTATTAATGACCCGACTATGTGGCGACCCAGGTATCAGAATATCGGGGATTTAACTGTTTTATCTGCAACTTTAGGTATGAGTGGTTTGTCATTTAATGAATTATTAGTATGGTTAAATATGATGGATAAAGATGTTGATGACCCTCTTTATAAATTATATGAAATGGATTTTTTTAAAAAATTTAGCAAAGGAACTCTAACGCGAGACGAAATAGCTGAAGCAAATACTTATTTAGTGCAATTATATTCATATAATTTTCATCCTTTAGTTAATTTAGAAATTTTAAGTTATGCACGGCATTATTTTGGTTTTGGATTATTTATGTCTTCTGATACTGTTATACAATTCGAAACTGTCAGAGGTATATATAATTTACCCAATATACAGATAAAATCATATTCTGATATTATATTACCTATTGGAATAGGCATACCTATTCCAAATCACAGGAACTGGAGTGTTGGTGTTACATTTAAATATTTTCATAGATTAAAACTTGAGATAAATGATATTAATGACCTTGTAACTTTTTCTCAATGGGTTTTAGGTGATTATATAAACAAAGATTTAGATGATTATATTAATCAACATTCCATATTAGATATTTTGATGAATGGTGTGGATTATACCACTAATAATATTAATCAATTAAAAATTGGAACAGGCTATGGTTTTGATTTAGGATTGATGTATAGACCTGCTTTTGCATGGAAATTTGGATTATTATTATCAGATGTTTATACAAAAATAAACTGGTGGGATAAGTCCGAACCATCCCGCATTCCAATTAATGCCAGACTGGGGGCAGCTTACATGCCACGCTGGAGCTTCCTTGGATTATTTTCTAACCCGATACTTGCCCTTGATGTAGAAGATGTTTTCCATCAGCAGGAGAAAAATTTCTTTTTAAAATGGCATTTTGGTTCAGAGTTAAAATTTTTATTTGAGTTTTTCAGTCTGAGATTTGGAATAAATGAAGGATACCCTTCTTATGGAATAGGAATTGATTTAGGTCTTCATTTCTTCAGCAAACTGCCAATTTTTAAATTATTACGACCAAGCAGGATTTATTTCCCAAAGTTTAATCCTAAGGACAGAGATTTTGCAAAGAAAAATCCTCTCTGCTGCTGCTTAACAGGGTTACTGGCTCCAATATTTTATGCCCATGTTAAAGTAGATTTAAGTTATACAGGGTATGAATTAGGTATGCATCCAGGTCAGATTGAAGATTATCAATTATTAGCTCGCATATCTCTTAGTTATTCTTATTAATGATTTTTATTAATTCTTAAAAGCACTATATAAATTATTAATACAATTAAAAAAGTAATAAAATAAACAAGATAATTTTTTAGTTTGAATTTTTCCTGAAAGGATAATTTAATATTTGTTTTAATTAAATTGCTTTTAATTGTTTCATTTTGATAAAAACGATATATTTTTTCTCCTTTTTTAGCATATCCCAGCTTTCTTGCCATCTCTGCAATATAATTACAATCATTTCCTAATTTTTTTATTTGGTCTTTTAAAAATTCATTATCTTTGTGAAGCTGGCTTAATTTTTTTTCATATAATTTTGTTTTTTGATCAAGCTTTATTTTAGAGATAATTCCAACATCACTGAATATAAAAATATATATAATAAAAAGGGAAAGAATTATAAACTGTATTTTTGTTTTTTTTTTCATATCCCCTTACTGATTTTTAAAAGCCTTCAATCCTGCATAAGTTGCGACTTCGCCAAGGTCTTCTTCAATCCTGATTAATTGATTATACTTTGCCAGACGCTCACTTCTTGCAGGAGCACCTGTTTTTATCATACCAATATTAGTAGCAACAACTAAATCAGCAATAGTATCATCAGAAGTCTCACCTGATCTATGAGAAGCAACAGAAGTATAAGCATTGGTTTTAGCCAGTTCTATTGTATTTAAAGTTTCAGTTAATGTTCCTATTTGATTTACTTTAATTAATATGGAGTTTGCTATCTTTTTTGATATACCTTCAGCTAAAATTTTAGCATTTGTTACAAAAAGGTCATCGCCAACTAACTGAATTTTATCTCCAAGTATGTCTGTTATCATTTTCCATCCATCCCAGTCCTGTTCTGCCATTCCGTCCTCAATGGAAATAATAGGATATTTATCAACAAGATTTTTATAATAATTAACCATTTCTTCAGATGAAAGTAATTTATTTTCAGCTTTTAATTCATATTTATTATTTTTAAAAAATTCACTGGATGCTGGGTCTAAGGCAATAAACACGTCCTTTCCAGGTTTATAACCAGCTTTTTGTATGCCTTCCATAATAATTTCAAGTGGCTCCTCATTAGAATTGAGATTTGGAGCAAATCCGCCTTCATCACCAACTGATGTAGCAAGACCTTTTGATTTTAAATAAGATTTTAAGTGATGATAAATTTCTGAAGCAATCCTTACTGCTTCTTTAAATGATGGAGCCCCGG
Organism: uncultured bacterium; assembly: GCA_965373035.1. Classification (GTDB taxonomy): domain Bacteria; phylum Spirochaetota; class JAHITG01; order JAHITG01; family JAHITG01; genus CBDVEP01. The sequence continues at coordinate 3,830 of CBDVEP010000036.1, read as the reverse complement.
CAGGGGCAATCATGTATTCCTGGAAATCAACATTATTGTCAGCATGTTCACCTCCATTTAAAATATTAAATAAAGGAACAGGTAATACTTTTGCATTAGTACCGCCTATGTATCGATATAATGGAAGTTCAAAATAATTTGCTGCAGCTTTTGCAACAGCTAATGATACACCTAAAATAGCATTTGCTCCTAATTTTTCTTTATTGTCAGTATTATCAAGTTTTATTAAGGTTTGATCTATTAAGGGTTGCAGGGCAGCATCCATATCAATAATTGCAGGAGCTATAACATCATTTACATTTTTAACAGCTTTTTGTACTCCTTTTCCAAGAAATCGGGTTTTATCGCCATCACGCAATTCAACAGCTTCTCGCGTTCCTGTAGAAGCGCCTGAAGGTACGGCTGATCTTCCCATACTTCCATTTTGAAGTAAAACATCTACTTCAACTGTAGGGTTTCCCCTTGAATCCAAAATTTCTCTTGCATGTACATTAATAATATTAGTCATTTTCCTATCCTCCGGATTATGGGTACAGTTCTCAACATTTGACATTTAAATGATAATTTAAATGTCAAATGTTGAGACCTGACCCCTATTAGCGGTGGAGGGACTTGAACCCACGACACTACGGATATGAGCCGTATGCTCTAACCAACTGAGCTACACCGCCTTTTATGATTTTTTGGATAAAAGTTAATTGGTTTATTGAGTTTTTATTGTTTTTTGACCATTTAAGAAGTATTTTAAGATAGTATTCATTAATAAATAAACTATCCACCAAAAACTATTATCCATTAACCAAATTAGCGGGGGAAGGACTCGAACCTTCGACCTTCGGGTTATGAGCCCGACGTGCTACCTCTGCACTACCCCGCGCCTTATAAATATCGTATATATATAATTGTTAATAATTGAAAGTCAAGTCCAAAATGTGATATTTTTTGTAATGCATAAGTTATGACCTCTTTTAAGCAAGAAAGTAGGGGAGACTAAAAGTCTCCCCTACAGTTGTGATTACATAAGAGATGGGAACTTACGCATTGTGATATTTTTGTTTTTTTACTTGCATTATTATATAAATTTGTTATAGTCATTTACATGGAGAGAAATAAAATTAAAAAATATATTTTATGGGCATTAATAGTTATTCCTTTAATATATTTTATTCCTTTATTATTGCTGTTTATAAAAAATTTGCTGGTTAATTATTTATGGTTTGAGTCAATTGGATATTTAAATAGATTTTTACTTGTTATTAAAGTTAAAATTGTAACATTTATTACATTTTTTCTTTTTTCTTTTTTAGTGATTTTTATTAATAACAATGTTATTCGGAATAATATAAAAACTAATGTAAAAAAATTCCATGCTTCATTAGATTTCCTGACTAAAAATTATAAAATTGTAATTATTTTTATACTTCTTTTTTCTATTATTTTTGCACTTACTGCTTCTTTCTGGTGGGAGGATATTTTAAAATTTATTAATGCTGCTGGATTTAAATTAAATGATCCGATTTTTAACAAAGATATCAGTTTTTACGTTTTTAAACTTAACTTATATGAATTAATCAGGTCATGGTTTTTATATTTAATAATACTTTTGTTAATCTGGAGTGGATTTTATTATTTTTATTCCGGCTCTATTTCTATTGTAAAGGTTACTGTTTTTATTCCAAAAAAAATGCGGATTCATCTTGGTATTTTATTATTTTTTTTATTTCTTAATTTTAGTTTTGGATTTTTATTAAAAAAATATGATTTATTACTTAATCAGGGAGATAGTGTTAAAGGAGCATCTTATACAGATGTGTATGCCCGTATTTTTATATATCATATTCTCGCTTGTACCAGCATTATAACAGGTTTATTTTTTATATATGGTGGACTTAAAAATAATTTTTCATACCCAATGGGCTCACTCATTATTTTTGCTATTATTTTTATTGTGTTTTTTGTTTTATATCCTTTTTTCCTGCAGCAGCTTGTTGTCGCTCCAAATGAAATTGAGAAAGAAAAGCCTTTTATAAAAAATACTATAAAATATACGCGCATGGCATATAAAATAGATAATGTAAAGGTTATTAATTTTGATGTTAAAAATGATCTTACACTTAAAAAAATGAATAAAGATATTATTAATAATATAAGGCTATGGGATTGGCGGCCTTTAAAATCAACTTTTAAACAGCTTCAGGAAATTCGGCATTATTATATTTTTTCAGATATTGATGTTGACAGGTATATTTTAAACAATAAATTACGTGAGGTTATGCTTTCTGCAAGGGAGATTTCTCATTGCAATTTACCCAGGGAAGCACGCAACTGGATAAACAGGTATTTAAAATATACTCATGGATATGGAATAGTCATGATGCCTGTTAATACTAAGAATGAAGAAGGACTGCCAATATTTTTTATAAAGGATATTCCCCCTGTATCCAGTATAGATATTCAGATTAAAAGACCTGAAATTTATTATGGCGAAACAGTAAGGGACTATGTAATTGTAAATACATTAACAAAAGAATTTGATTATCCTTCAGGTGATGGAAATATATATTCCACTTATGATGGTGATGGCGGGATTTTATTGAATTCAGCCTGGAAAAAAATTATTATGGCAGTGGAACTTTCAGATTTGAAAATGATATTTTCTAATTTAATTACTAAAAAGACCCGTGTTATGATACGCAGAAATATTATTGAGATTATAAAAAATTTAGTACCTTTTCTTCAGATTGATAATGACCCGTATATAGTTACAGTAAATGGGCATTTATACTGGTTTATTGATGCTTATACCTATACGGATAAATTTCCATATTCGGATTTATATGGTGAAAATTTTAATTACATAAGAAATTCAGTAAAGATTATTATTGATGCTTATTCAGGAAAAATTAATTTATATATAGTTGATAAGGATGACCCAATAATAAAAGTATATCAAAAGATTTTTCCTGGTTTATTTAAAGACAGTGAAGAATTGCCTGTTGAGTTTAAACAACATTTCCGTTATCCTGTTGATCTTTTTATGATACAATCGGAAATTTACAGGTCTTATCACATGACTGATCCGGAAGTATTTTATAACCAGGAAGATTTATGGGATATTCCCATTGAAATATATGATGATACTGAAGTTTTAATGAATAGCTATTATGTTGTCAATAAGATTAAAGGCGAGAAAAATGTTGAGTTTTTAAATATGATTCCATTTACTCCTTCCAAGAAAGATAATATGATTGGAATTTTAATGGCAAGATGTGATATTCCCCACTATGGAAAATTAGTAGTTTATAAATTTTCAAAAAAGAAATTAATCTATGGTCCCATGCAGATAGAATCACTTATTAATCAAAATGTAGAGATTTCAAAGTTAACAACACTATGGGGGCAAAAAGGGTCAAGAGTAATCAGAGGAAATATTTTTGTTATACCAATTGACAACTCCATTATTTATGTTGAGCCATTGTTTATTTATGCTGAAAAAAATGAGCTTCCTGAATTAAAAAGGATTATTGTTGTGTATAATAATAATATTGCTGTTTCAGCTAATCTTGAGGATGCTCTTAATACAGTTTTAAAGGGAAAAAGTTCTTCTATAATGTTATCTGATGAGATATTTAATGAGCTTTTAAATAAATTAAACAGAGCCATTATTAAGGCAGAGAATAATCTTCAATCTAAGAATTATAAAGCATATAAAAGAGATGTAAAGAAGCTGAAAAATATAATTAAGTCAGCAAGATTGGGGTCAGACCCTCAGTAGTGAGTAGCTAAAGCTAATCACTACTTTAGGGTCTGACCCCATAGCTTCATTTCTT
>CBDVEP010000035.1:0-21796 GCA_965373035.1 uncultured bacterium | reverse complement strand
GACTTATAAAAGACTAAAGTCTTAACTCCTACACTACAATTTTAGAAAACCTAAAATATTATGTGGAAACATATGATTTCAGGATGAATCGCTATAAGACCTGATAAGGCTTTTGCTGCATTAAAATCCGCGTCTGCTTTGTTTATCCAGTTCTGAATGATCTGCTTCATATCTCAACACCTTCTGAATATATCTCATTGGAGATAGTGTTAATAATATCTTTTTCCTGCTCAAAGGAGTCCTCATCTTTAATAATAATGTCAACAGGAGTTATTGGAAAATACTTATGAAAAGCTATTCTTAAAAAAGTAGTCAAAATTTGCTTTTTTTTAGATTTAATCTTATTTTTTAAAATCACAAGAAAATCCCAGTCACTTTCATCATCTATATGTCCGGTTACTCGACTGCCAAATAAATAAACCTTCTTATAATTTATATGGTTATTATCCAGTATCTCTTTAAATTTATCAATAATAAATTCATCTGCATTAAATACTCTGGTTGTCATAATATTATCTTTTACTGATTATTCTGATTTAATCTCATATTTCTCATAATTCTCTAAAATATTTTTAATATCCTCACTTGAAATGAATCTAACCTGTAATAATTTAGGTTTTCTAAAAACCTGTTAAAATACTATTATTTTTAAATAAAAAGTCAAAAAAATAAAAAAACTGGACTCTTCAATTCAAAGTATTATAGTAATAATTCAGATTTTCTAAATTTTTACCGCAAAGACGCAGAGAACGCAAAGAAATTAAAATTAACTATTAAAAAAAATAAAAATAATTTTTCTAGGCATTAACTTAGCGTTCTCTTAAGTCTCTGCGGTTATATTATTTCAGAAAATCTAAAATATTACTATTTACGATTGCTTCCCTGTTTGCATAGGGACCGCTAACGCTCCTCGTAATTACCATGGAATTTTGAAAAAATACAAAGATATACACATTTAGCTTATTGATTTAAGAAAAATATTATAATTTTGGTAAGTAAGATTTTCTTTAAACATTTCAGAACCTTTGCCTTTATAAATTAAATATCCATTTATTTTTAATGGAAATGTATGAGTTGATTTTTTTTCCATATCCATTAACATGGCTAAATTCTTAATCATTCTATATTTAGCAGTATGACTATTTTTTATTTCTATAAAACTGATTTGCCTTATGTTCCTATCTTCTAATATCAAATCAGCTTCTAATCCTAAATTACTACGAAAATAATACATGCCTATATTTAAATTTTTATGCAATACAGCTTTGTTTATCTCTGATATAATATAATTTTCAAAGATAGGTCCTCCTAATGGACCTTTATTCAAAATTTCTTCATCTTGTATGCCAGTTAAATAACAAACCAGTCCTGTATCAAAAAAATACATCTTTGGTCTCTTTACAATTCTTTTCCCCAAATTTTTGTGATATGATGGAAGTAAAAAAATTATATAACTGGCTTCTAATACAGAAATCCAACTTTGAATAGTTTTAACACTTACCCCTATTTCATTAGCTAATTCATTCATGTTTAATTCCTGTGATGCCCTTGCTGCAAGAAGCATTATTAAACGTTGAAAATCTCTTAAATTTCCAATATTATATAAAGAACGGACATCTCTTTCAATATAGTTACTAATATATGCAGCATACCATTCATTACTATTCTGATAATTTCTAATAATAAGTTCAGGATAACTACCTTTTAAAATTTGTCTTGATTGCAGCTTTTTTGGGATTTCATTCAGTTGAAAAGGCAACAGTGATAATAAACCTATTCTTCCTGCAAGTGATTCAGTAACTTGTTTTAAAAATGAAAATTGACTTGAACCTGTAATAATATATTTACCATAATTCTGCCTGTCATTATCAATGGCAATTTTTAAATAATTAAATAATTGTGGTACTTTTTGTATTTCATCAAATATTACTTTATTTTTATATTTTTCAAGAAATCCATTAGGATCTTTTTCAAAAAATTCTATCAATAAGGGATCATCAAATGATATATACTGATATTCTTCCCCAAAATTTATTTTTAAAGTTGTTGATTTTCCTGATTGTCTTGGGCCTGTAATTCCTACAATACAAAATAATGTAAGATATTTTTTTATTGTTTGTTCTAAAGTCCTTGATAAATATTTCATACATATAATATATTATACAAATTTGGAATGTCAATACAATTTTGTATAATAAACTCTATAAAAAAGCTATAAATGCCAGTGCATAACATAACATTTATCTATTTAAATAAAAATATAAAATTAAAAAACGTTATGTTATACACCGGCACTTTTTTCTTTTTAAAAAAAGACTTGATGTTTAAAATAACAATAATATATTACACATAATCGTAATAATTCAGATTTTCTAAAAAAAATAATATATACAAATTATGGTGCAATTTATTGCTAATGATGAAGGAATTAATTCTTTAGAATTTTATAAAAGACTAAAGTCTTAACTCCTACACTACAATTTTAGAAAATCTAAAATATTACACATAATCAAGTGATAAATAAAACAATAAATCATTTATTTTTTATTTTTCTAATTTTATCTTCCTATTTATTGACTTCTTGTTCTGTTAAAAATAATTATAAAATTAAAAAAGTTAAATTCAATACATTATTTTTTATGGCTTACGGCAGAGTTTTCACCATTGATACAAATGATACCAAAAAACAAGATATATCATTTTTATGTGCCTTTCATACTACAGCCCCTTGTGTTGATATTTCTTCAGAAGGACTTTTTTTCGCCCGTATTTCTTCAAAAAATATGGCAGTATTTGATCCACTAAAGAAAAAATTTACTGCAACCATTCCTTTACAATATAGAATATACAATCATATTATAACTCCCAATCACAAAGCTTATGTTACTCATCATACTCTTACTTCCAAAGGATTTACAATTTCTGTTATTGATACTTATAAAAAAAAATTTAAAGAAGAAATTCAACACATATCAGGTTTACGGACAGATTTAGCACAAGGGAATAATTTTGTTTATTTAACTACTCTTGGTGTAGATAAAGATGAATACATATATTTATATGAAATCAATACTAAAAACAACCATTTACAAGAAATATATAAAACCCATAAAAAAGGATATTATTGGAAAATTGCAATTAATAATAATCACCTTTATCTTTCTCATATTTATACAAAAGACAATGATGTAAAGCCAATTATACAAATTATGGATTTATCAAATAAAACAATATTTAAATCAATCAGGTTTCCTGTCTCTTCAAAGATAAAAAAAATACTCGGAAAAATTACTTTTACAAAAAAAGAAGCATTTTTACCTTGTTATATGTCTAATAATAAAAATATTATAGTATCTTTTGACCCCTTTATAGGAACAATAAAAAACATATATCCAATTAAGGGAAAAATTTACAAAATAATTGGAATTAAAAATCAAATATTATATTATATTGATAATCCAATGCAGGTAGGTAAAGCTGGTATTTCATTATATTTTTATGATCTTAAAAAGAAAAAGGAGGTGAAAATAATTAATATTAAACAGTTTTTAAAAAATATATAGGAGGTGTAAAATATGATTTTTAACTTTAAAATTAAATATTTATTAATTTTTAGTTTAATTTTTTCTTTAACATGGTTTTCTTGTTCAAATAATCCATTAAACCCTGTGGAGCAAGGGCAAGTGAATAATGCACCAGGTCAATCTGAACAAAATGATGCAGTAAGTTATGCTGAGGAAAAAACTGCTGAATTTTTTAATTTAGCTCTTCAGGCAAAATCATCTGAAGATTTCAATAATTTAGAAAAACTTTTAGCAAAAGTGGATTTACAGGGAGAAATAAAAAGCTCAATGCAAATGAAAGGACTTTCATTGAAATATTCTTCTGTAAAAACAACACCTTCAATACTGGGACTTCCTTCTTTTACAGGTGATGATTTTATAGATGGCACAGTATTACTTAGCAAAACAAAAGGTGATTTTTTCAGTGATTTGACTTACTGGTTCTTAATTGCTGATTATACACATAGTGGTGACCTTGATAAAGATCAAGCTACTGATGATCCGGATAAGGGATGTGTTCTTACAGCAGATTTAAGAGGTGTAACATATCAAACATATAATGAATGGAATAATTCCACAACTGTAACGAAAATCGACCCGACAAATAATTATACACCTGATAATTTAAATTCAGCTCAATCAGAAATAGCTTCTTATATCGAAAAAACAACTTATTATGCTTTTATTACTCTCAGATTGAAACCTATTTCCCGGGATGATGAGTTATACTGGTATTGCAGTAAAACAGTATGGCGATTATTTGATAGTTCTTATATGAAAATGGATGTAGAAAATGAATATTTTTATTTTGATGAAAATCAGCGATTTGCAAAGTTAAGAGAATCAGGTATGTATCAACTATATTATGCTTTTCTAAAGCATTTTTTACCAGACTGGTTAGCACGAATTTTAGCTGATGCAAAACTTAAAGAAATAGTAAGTGAATTAATTACTCCTGATGAAGTTGCTTATGCTACTTCTGAATATGGTAATGGTGATCTGGTTGAATCATCACGTCACACATGGGGTGATACAAGCTCTATTTGGTAATGAGTATAAATTTGGGTCAGGTCAAAACCTGACCTAAATTTATCAAAATCTTCTTTTTTCTTGATTTTTTAAAATCTGTTATTAAATTATAATTAGTTTCGATAATAAAACTATGAAGAGATATAACTTTATTATATTATTTTTACTTGTATTTTGCAGCACTTTAATAGGTGAAAAGAATTATATGAAAAAAGCTGATGAATATTTCCAGAAAGGGAAATTTTCTCTTGCGGAAATATTCTATAAAAAAGCAGTAGCATCCCAGCCTGAACATTTTGAAGCTAATTATAATTTAGGAAAAATCTACTGGCATCAGAAAGATTTTAAAAAATCCATAAAATACCTACAAACAGCTTATGATTTAAATCCGCAAAATGAAATCATGTTCCATATAGCAACCTGTTATGAAAACATGGAAGTTTTTAAAAAAAGCCTGAGTTTATATAGCAATGTTATTAAAAATGACCCTGACTATGCTGATGTTTACCTGAATGTCGGAAATATTGGTTTAAAGCATCTCTATAATAAACAGCTTACAATTGTGCACTGGGAAAAATTTCTTCTTTTAAGACCTGATGACTCCCAGTCTCCAAATATCAGGAAGGCACTTATGTATCTAAGGGATCCAAATTTTGTGCTTAAGCCCCCTGGAGATGGTAAAAGTGTTGGTATATCATTAGGTACGGCTCAAAGTAATGTAGGAATTTTACTACCGGAAATAAAAGGCAAAGATTTAAAATCAAAATCAGAAGAAAAATACAATTTAAAAAATAAAAAAACTATTACAACTGATTAGGGAGAGGATTATGAATAAAAAAAAGAAAACTTCTTCATTTTTTAATGGCTTACTTAAAAAGTCAAATGAAAAAAATCTTTATATCCTGCTTGGCTCAATTATCATTATCCTGATATTGCTTATTATACTGATTAGAAATTCAGGAATGAGAGGCGACGAAATTGCCAAACAACTTCAGCAAATGCAGCAGATGCAAATGTATAAAAACCAGATTAAAAAAGATCCAAATGATGCACAGGCATCTTTAAATTTAGCTAAATTATATGAAAAACAAGGTTTATATGATGATGCTATTAATGAATATAAAAATGCTCTTAAAGTTGACCCATTCAATAAAGAAGCAAGGGAAGCTATAAAAAGGTTAATTAAATTAAAAAAAGCAGAGAAAGATAAAACAAAGGCAATAGGCAAAGTAGATGAAAGCTCTATTGATAAAGCACTGGAATATTATCAAAAAGGTCTTAAAGAAGAAAAAAAACAAAATTATGGTAAAGCAAAAAAATACTATAACAAAGCCCTTGAATATCATCCGGACCTTCAGCAGGCTCATTCCAGACTGGGAGAACTGTATTTTAAAGATGGAAATTTTAATAGAGCTATTAAACATCTGAATAAAGCTATAGAATTAAACCCGGATGATGCAAATGCACATTTTAATCTGGGACAAATTTACGATAAAAACAAATTATATGATAGCGCCATAAAAGAATATGAAAAATCCCTTAGAATACAGCCGGATAATGCCTATGCATGCTATCGCCTTGGCATTCTTTATTTTTTAAAGGGAGAATATCATAAGGCAAAAGCTCAGTTTAAAAAGGCGACTCTTTTAAAACCAGACTTTGACAAAGCTTATTTTAATTTAGGTGTCACTCATGCTGAACTTAACAATACTTCTGAAGCTTTAAAATCTTACACCAAAACCCTTGCAATTAACCCTACATATAAAAATGCAAATTATAATATGGGTGTTATATATAATGAACAAAAATTATATAGCAAAGCTGTAGAGTCATATAATCAGGAACTTAAAATCAATCCAAGTGATTCTGCTGTTTACTATAATTTAGGAGTTACTTATGCAAATCAAAAAAGGTTAAATGAGTCCATAGATCGTTTTTTAAAAGCTATTAAACTAAAAAAAGATGATGCTGATTATTATTATCAACTTGCCCAGGCTTATGAAAAGAAAAAAGACAACATTAGTGCTATAAAAACATATAATAAAGCCCTGAATTTAAATCCTACCGACCATATTGCTCTTTTTAATATTGGTACACTATATTTTTCAATGGAAATGTATAAGGAAGCTATCCGGAGTTATACTAAAGCTATTAAAATAAATAAAAATTTTGACAAGGCACATAATAACCTTGGGCTTTCTTATAAAAAAATAGGAGAACTGGATAAAGCTATTGAATTATTAAAAAAATGTATTGAAATCTCACCTACATTTGTAGATGCCCATAATAATCTGGGAAATGCATATGAAGAAAAAAAATTATATGATGAAGCACTATATGAATATAAAAAAGCCATTAATATTAATCCTGTACTTGTAGAATCTCATTTTAACCTGGGAAAATTATATAATAAATTAAGTCTTCCTGAAGAAGCAGAAAATGAATTCTTAAAGATATTAAAAATCAATTCCCGCTATGCGGATGCTTACAAATCACTGGGATATCTGTATTATAAGAATTTAAAAAACAATCAAAATGCTAAACAATATTTCTCCCAATATTTAAAGGTCAAACCCAATGCATCTGATGCTAATATCATCAGAGATATTTTGAAGAAATTGTAACTTCTAAAAAAATTTGACTATTATTTTTAAAAAATTATTATTCAAGCTGCTGATTTAATTAAAGAGTATACCAAAAACATATAAAGTAGGCGAGACTTAAGTCTCGCCTTCAGATAAAATCTCATTAAATCGACAGCCTGATTCATTCAAAATTAATTAATATACGAGGTAATAATTTGATTAATGCAAATGACTTAAAAAATGGTATGATTATTAAAGTAAATGATGAATTATACATTGTTTCAGGATTTCAACATACCAAACCAGGCAAAGGCCCTGCTTATATGAAAACAAAATTAAAAAATTTAATCAAAGGGAATGTAGTTGAAAAAACATTCCGCTCCAATGAAAAAATTGAAAATGTTTATATAGAAAGAAAATCCATGCAATTTTTATATGAAGCAGATGGAGAATATATTTTTATGGACCAGGAGAATTATGAACAGCTTCATTTAAACCAGGAATACCTGAAAGGCTCTGAACTTCTTTTAAAAGAAGGAGTGAATCTTGAAGTCCAACTTCATCAGGGAAATCCTATCTCTGTTATCTTTCCTACTTTTGTAGAGTTAAAAGTTAATCAGACAGAACCAGGAGTAAAAGGAGATACTGTTTCCAATGTAATGAAGCCAGCCAAGCTGGAGACAGGGCTTCAAATACAGGTGCCTTTATTTATAAATGAAGGAGATATAATAAAAGTTGATACAAGAAATAACAGCTATAACGAACGGGTTTCATAAATGAAATAAATTTTATACTATAAACCATACAGGGAGTGAAATTATGAATATAAGTATTCTACAATATTTAAACCATCTTTTAAAAGGTACTGATATAAATTTATTTACTATTAAAAGAGGAGCAACAACTATTAATATTAAACGCTCCTATGAGCAGATAATCAATGAAAAAAGAAAGAAAAGCAGGAGAAGTGAAGTACAGGCAGAAGAGCAGGTAAAAGAAGAAATTATACCAGCAGTAAAAGCTGAATTAAAAGAAGAAAAATTAACCACCTTAAAATCAAATACAGTTGGTGTTTTTTATCGAGGAAAGGCGAAAATAGGTGCTCCAATAGTTAAAGTGAATTCTGAAGTAAAAAAAGGACAACAGCTAGGTATTATTGATTGTATGGGTGTTATAGAAAAAGTAACAGCAAATACCACAGGAGTCATTAAAGAAATACTGACTGAAAATCATAAACCTGTTGAATATGGGCAGCCTTTATTTATAATAGAAACAAAGTAGTTTTTTAATAGGTATATAAGGGAGAAGAATTTATGATAAAAAAAGTATTAATAGCAAATAGAGGTGAAATTGCTTTGCGTGTCATTAGAGCATGTAAAGAGCTGGGCATTAAAACTGTTACTGTTCATTCAGAAGGTGACAAACTCAGTTTACATAGAAGATCAGGAGATGAAGATATCTGCATTGGAGAAAGCTCCCCTGCGGATTCTTATTTAAATATCCCCCGTATTATTGCTGCAGCTTTAATAACAGGTGCAGATGCCATTCATCCAGGTTATGGTTTTTTAGCTGAGAACCCAAAGTTTTCAGAAATATGTAAAAAAAATCATATTAAATTTATCGGGCCATCTAAGGAAATGATCGAAATGATGGGAGATAAAGTTACGGCAAGAGGTATTGCCATGAAAACAGGTATCCCTGTTACTCCAGGGTCAGAGGGAACAATTACTGATATAAAAAAACTAAAAGACACAGCAAAAAAAATCGGCTATCCTGTAATTTTAAAAGCCACGGCAGGCGGCGGCGGTAAAGGTATGCGTATTGTTAGAAATGAAAGGGAAATAGAAGAAAATTTTTTAATTGCACAAAATGAAGCAAGAATTGCCTTTAGTAACCCTGATGTTTATGTAGAAAAATATATTGAAAGACCCAGGCATATTGAAGTTCAAATTCTTTCTGATGCCTATGGTAATGTTATTCATCTTGGTGAACGTGAATGCTCCATTCAAAGGAAACACCAGAAGTTAATTGAAGAGTCTCCTTCCCCTGCTGTTGATAATAATCTTAGAAATAAAATGACAACGGCTGCTGTAAACCTTGTAAAATATATAAAATATGAAGGAGCTGGTACAATTGAATTCTTACTTGATAAAAATAAAAATTTTTACTTTATGGAGATGAACACAAGAATTCAGGTTGAACATACCATTTCAGAGGAAAGAACTAAAATAGACCTGGTTAAAGAACAGATTACTGTTGCATCAGGTGAAAAATTAAGATTTAAGCAAAATGATATAAAATTTATCGGGCATTCTTTTGAATGCAGAATTAATGCAGAAGACCCTTATACAGACTTTACACCTTCACCTGGGAAAATAGATATTCTGCATTTCCCCGGAGGGTTAGGGGTAAGAGTGGATTCTCATATTTATAGCGGCTATGAAATCCCGCCTTATTATGACTCACTACTGGGTAAACTGGTTATATGGGCGGCTGATAGGGATATAGCCATTAAAAGAGTTCTGCGAAGCTTGGATGAGATGGTCATAGAAGGAGTTAGTACAACCATTCCTTTTTATAAACAAATTTTTAAAGATAAAAATTTCATCAGGGGTAATTTTGATACACATTTTCTCGATAATTTTAAATTAAAATAATGGATGAAAAATACCTTCACAATGGTATAAAGCTGCTTAAAAAACGGGATTTTCTTGAAGCTATAAATAACTTTGAAGAGTATATAGTTTCTGATAATACTAATTATATAGGATTTTATTATCTTGGTCTGGCATATATCTTCAGAGAATTATATGATGAAGCCTATAAATATATTTTAAAGGCTTATAAATTAAATGAAAATGATGTCAATACCATTAATACCCTTGCATTCCTGAATTTAAAATACAATAATGTAGATGAAGCAATTAATTACTGGCTGGATGTACTTGATATTGATAAAAAAAATTATATTGTAAGACGAAATCTCGATAAAGTAAAAAAATGTAAAAATATTCAAAAATTAGTAAATAGTGCTTCACCTGATGATTTTGTTACTTTTAAAACAAAAAAAAGTATGGATTTACCTTTTAAGATTCCTTTGTTGGAAACATTTAAAATAAATTATATCTGGTTAAGCGTTTTTATTATTATAACCGCAGGTGTTGTTTTTTTTCTCTTCCGTTATAATATCCAAAATAATAATGCTGTCCATCTGCCATTAGAAATAAATATAAAAAACCTCTCAAATATAACCCTACCTGATATTGAGGGTGATTACATAATTGATAAATCAATTAAAAAAAGTATATTTAATTTAAAAGCTGATGAGATTCAAATTCTTTTCTATGAAACAAAAAAACATATTCAAAAGCAGTACTTCAATAAGGCAACCATTAACATCAATAAAATTCTTCATTCCAATGCTGGTATCATTATTAAAAAAAAATTTAAAATCTTAAAACATTTTATCATTCCACGCCAAACCTTTAAATTACAAGATAATATATCTTATTCAACTTTAATGAATTTACCTCTTTTATATGAAGACATACAAATCGTATGGGAGGGAAAAATGGAGGACATTGAACTGGATGAAGAAGAACCACTTATTGTATTTAATTTTTTTGTTAAAGAAAAAGAACAGTCCATTGGTGTTGCTAAAGTTTTTTTTAAAAAACTTTTCACCAATCTTGTAAATGGAAAAAATGTGATTATTTCCGGAAAGTTCATACAAATAGATAAAAAAAGCCGAAGCCCTATCATTGAAGGCATCAGCCTTAAGGAATTATGATAAAGTCACACATCATCCCCGATTATAATTGTAACAGGGCCATCATTAATTGACTGGACATCCATCATGGCCTGAAATACTCCTGTTCTTATTTTTAAACCAGTTTGCTTTAACTTCTGAATAAATAACTCATATAAATAATTAGCTTTTTCCGGGGAAGCAGCTTCCTGAAAGCTGGGTCGAAAACCTTTTTTAACATTACCATATAAAGTAAATTGTGAAACAAGGAGAATCTCATAATTTAATGATAAAACAGATAAATTCATCTTCCCCTCTTTATCATCAAAGATTCTTAAATTAGCGATTTTATTAACAAAAAAATCCACATCCTTTTCTTTATCATCCTTACTTACCCCCAGATAAACCAGTAAGCCCTGCTGAATTTGTCCTGTAATTTTATTATCAACTTTTACACTTGCAGATTTAACCCTTTGCACAACTGCTTTCATACTACTTTATCCTTTTCTCAAGAATGAATCAATTTTTCGCTTAGAGATTAATTTATATTCCCCTGGCTTTAATTCACCATCAAGTTTAAAAGGGCCTATCTTAGTCCTTTTTAAATACTTAATTTTATATTTTAAAATAGAAAATATATTTCTGATTTCCCTGTTTTTACCTTCTGATAAAACAATCATTAATTTTGATGATTTATGAGCTGAAAGAATCTTTATATCTTCAACCCGATATACTTCTTTTTCTGTATAAATCCCTCTATTTATTTTTTTTATGTCTTCCTCGCCTATCTTTCCTTTAATTTCAATATAATAACTTTTAAGAACTTTATTCTTTGCCCTTAGAATATAATCTGCAAAATACCCGTCATTTGTAATAAAAATCAAACCTTCTGTTAAAAAATCAAGACGCCCCACTGGAAAAAGGTGCTTTTTATTTAAATTTTTATGCCTTATCAACCGCATAATAGAAGGTTTGTTATTCTCATCTTTTAATGAACAGATATACTTTTGAGGTTTATATAACATAATATAAACTGGTTTTATTAATTCATTACTATACTTCACCAGTTTATCTTCACAATATACTTTATCTTCAGGTACTAATTTATATAAGGGCTGATATACAGTCTGGGTGTTAATCCGTATGAAACCATTCTTTATTAAATTAAAACAGACTCGCCTTGAACCTATGTTAGAATATATTAAAAATTTTAATAATGTAATGTCTTTCATACTTTAACTTTCCTATACCACTGTATGGTTTTTTTCATTCCTTTATAGATTGTATAGGAAGGAGTCCAGTTTAATTCTTTTTCAATCTTTGCAGTGGAGCAGGCATAATTAACAGTGAAATTATGTACAATATTTTCAGGATAAAAAGGAAGAAAATTAAATATTTTCGCACTGGTCTCAAATAATAACTCCAGTCCTTTTACAACAAATTTTGGAAGTGTTATAAGACTCTCTTTAACTTTACATAATTTTATAATAAGATAATAAATATCAAGTGCTTTTAAAATTTCCTTATCAGCAACAAAATAAACTTGCTTATTACTTTTTTTATTTTCAAGGCAGTTTAAAATAACATCTATAAGATTCTCAATATAAATAAGAGCCATGTAATTATTCATTTTACCAAAAGGGATAAATTTATTGCTTGCAACCAAATCAATCAATCTGATAAAACCTCTGTCAAAATTATCATTAGGGCCATAAACTGCCGGTACTCGCAAAATTGTTATATTTAAATTATGTCTTTTTATATATTTTTGTGCAATTTTCTCAACTTCATATTTACTCTTTCCATAAGAAGTCAAGGGATTAGGTTTGTCTTTTTCACTATAAAAACATATATCTTTACTGCCACCCATCACTTCAAAACTGGAAAGAAAAATTATTTTTTTAACTTTATTTTTAACTGCATAATAAAAAAATCTTTCTGATGTTTTTATATTAAAATTTAAATAATCTTCTTTACGTCCCCTGCCAAGGACAGATGCTAAATGAATAAATATATCAACTCCTTTTAAGCTCTTTTTAATATCTTCTTCACTTGCGAAATCACCTCTGAATATTTCAACTTTATGTAATAATTTTCCAAGCCTTGATAAATTACTCTGTTTACGAATGAATATTTTTATCCTGTATTTTTTAAAGTTAATAAGAGTCTTAACAAGATGACTTCCAATAAAACCAGTTGAACCTGTAATTAAAACTGTTTTCATAGGTACTAACTTAATTTTATAAAAAATCTTGTCAAGAACTAAAAACTATAATTTTTTTTCAAACATCATTTCCATAAGAACACCCGGATTGTCATCTAAAAATTTAATTACATTTGCTTCCTGCAGTTTATATAGTTTTACATCAGAGTCAGCCTGAAAACTCTCCCGGGCAGGACTGCCTTCTTTTATATCAATGAAATCGCCTATTAAGTCACCTTTCTGGCATTCTCCAATCTTTTTATTATTTTTTAATATATCAACTTTTCCTTTAATTAATATATATGTTTCATGAATATCTTCTCCTTCTTTAATTAAAAAATCTCCTTTCTTTATATCAACTGGTGCCAGGTAAGATTCTAACTGAGTAATCTGCGAGGATGAACAATTTTTAAAAAATTTATTTGATTTAATAACATTCCATGTAACACCATTTCTTACATAGGCAATTTTTCGAATATTACTTTCTACATCTGTTCCACGGATTAATCTTAAAAAGGACTGCTTCTCAATAGAATAAGCCTGTACTGTTGTTGCAGCAATTACATCAGCAGCACGAAGTGTATTAAACAATAATGAAGCTTCCCCAAAATATTCAAATGTGCCGTAAACTTTATCTTCTATATCCTTTACTCCTCCAATTGAAACATTTCCTGATATAATCACATAAAATTTATCACCAGGTGTATCCTTCTTTATAATATAATCACCTTTTTGAAACTCTTCTTCCTGTACTACTAATAAAAGATCTTTTATTCTTTGAAAAGGTAAATTTTTAAAAATATCAATACGGCTGAAGACATCCAGTATTCTGAAAGCTTCTTCAAATTTATGTTTTTTAATATCCGGATAAACCGTCTCCCCTATACCAAACTTTGCTAATGTTAAATGTGTGTCCTCTGGAAAATCCTTTTCTGCAATATGATAAATAGTAATTCTCTTCTGGACTTCTTTAGGTAAAGAATTAAGATAACTGATAGGTGTATGTAAAGGCGGAATACCAGCTTCATGATAAATAATATCATATTCCCATGGAAAATTATTTAAAAAATCCATCCGTTCTTTAGTGATAACCCCGTCTTTATACATTTTCTTAACAATATTAGGCTCATTTAAATGATCTGAAGAATATAAAAATGTCTTATCCCTGTAAGAAAAATGAAACCCTATTGTAGGAATAGAATGTAATGAATAATAAAACGAAAAAACAGCTCCATGGATGTTATACTGACAATTCATTTTTACAGGATAAAACTTACACATATTAATTAAAGTTTTAGCAGGTATTCTGGTTAAGTTTGAATACTTGGTTAAGAAACTCTGCATAATAGTTGGTGTTGTATAAACTGTAACCCGCCTCTCTTCTAAAATCTTCTGAAAGGTTCCGGAATCATGATCCGCATGGCAATGTGTAAGAATAACAGCATCTATTAATTTGGGATTTACATTGGAATCTTTAAGCCATGCTGTTGAATTAACAGGAGGATCAACCATAATCCCGACCTTGTTAATCCAGAGAATAAACCCTGATGTATTCTGCTGTGGGTCAAAACCATGAGAAGGACCAAGACATGTAATGCCTAACTCTGGTGGAACAAAAGGCTCCTTTAATGTTGTTCCCAGATCATATTGTATCTGGAACTCCATTTTAAATGGAACTTCTGCAATTAATTTATCTTTTTCAAAAATATTAAAACCTTTATCTTTACGTGGAATGACTTTTACATCATTAAGTGTAAATCCATCTGATGTCATTTCCCGGATATCTATTAAATCATTCAGCTTCATATTACCCCTGAAAAATTTCATCTCGCTTACAAGATCTGGTATAAAATAATTCCCTGTCTTCTCTACTTCTTTGCTGATATCAACCTTGACTGGCCCAAATAAGGATTCCTGCAATACGTTCTTCATATTCTGAACATGATCAGGATTAACATATACTATTGTTTTTCGCTTTTTTATAAAAAAATTAAAATACATGGGAAATTCTACTTCTGCCATACTGATACCCTGAGATGGATGAAAATGTTCATAAGGCAAAACAAATATCTGCGGTACACTATCCGGTAAACTGATTGTATCTTTAAGTGTTTCAGGGGGAGATCCAAATTGGATATAACCAGATGAAGTATTAACTAAATATCCACCCCTTGGAAGAAGTGTCATAACAGAACTTAATTTTTTCAGGCTTTTTATTCTTTTCATAACTCTTTCCTTATAATAAAATTTTTATCTATTTGAGAAAAAGTTTATCTATTACTATTTTAAAATACCATTAAAATACTAATAAATTCATACCTTTTGTCAAAAAAAATTTACTTCTATTTTCATAGAGTTCACCTGAACCTTTTCATATTCATTTTCCCTATAATATAAAACATCTTTTATTTTACTATTTTTAATATTTATTATCAATTAAAATTTAATGTCTTGCACCGTCACTTTCTTTATTTTTTTCCAAAGTTTCAAGCAGGCTTTTAAACTCTTCATTCATCTCAGGTGATAATTTTACAATACATTTATGTGCATCTAAGACAAATTCTAAGGAAATTTTTTTATCTTTTTCAACAGGTATTTGTTTAAGAATAAATTTTGACAATTGTTTAAATGCTTCTACCTGTATAATATTAAAAAAACAAAACAAGCCCATTTTTTTTATAACCTCTTCAGTTTCTAAGGTTAAATTACATAATATTAACTCTCCACCCATCTTTTTTAATTGATTGTCCAATAAAATCAAAGTTCCGATAGTTGTACTGTCTATATAAATACAATTATTAAAATCGACCCATATTTTCTCAATCTTCCTATCAGTTAATAATTGTTTTAAATAGTCAAATAATGCCTGTGAATGTACAGCCATAATATGACCAGTAAAAAACAGTAGTATATCTTTCTCTCTTTCTGTGATAAAAATCTTTGCATTAGACATGGCTCTAACAATTAAATATAATAAAATTTATATGTCAAATGAAAAAAATAAATATTTGAAACTAAAATTTATAATAGTATAATTTCATAATACATAATAAAAGTAAAAGCAGGAGTTATAAATGAAATTCATATTAAAAAATATATTTCTTATATTTCTTTTACTTTCCAGTAAGATGTTCTTAACAAACTGCGGCAAACAAATCAACTGCTGTGTTATTAAATTACCACCAGTTACATTTACATCTGAAAGAACTTCCCTTGAAAGCCAGATACTGGGGACTTACCAGGAAATCAGAGAAGATGTCTGGTTAGTATCATCATCCCAGACAGTAGAAGGATTGAAAATATCTTCAACAACCAATACTAATATGCTTAAAAGTGATATTGATTATAAAATCATTAAAGCACTTGAAACAATTGAATATAATAAAAATCTTATTAAGCAATATAAAAACAAAGGATTTATTGGTGAAAACAATGAGGGTCTTTTAAGCTATATTTCAAGTCAGATTATTGAATACAACCCGAAAGAAAAAGAAAAATTATTTGAAACCATTAATGAAGTAAATAATTCCAGACTGGTACTTATGCTGGAAGTAATTAACAAAAACGAAAATTTAACACTGGATGATTTAAATAAAGTTAAAAAAACATTTGCATCATTAAACATAAAAAATGCCCGCAAAGGGGAATGGATTCAGGATGATGAAGGAAATTGGCAAAGGAAACAATAATTCAATACTATGCAAAAAAAATATTTTATTTTAATAATAACCTTATCATTATTTATAAGTTGTACTTCCTCCAAAAAATCTACATTTTTATATAAAGGAGATTTTTTCCAAAGAGGGATTTCTCCTGTTAATAATCCATATCAATTAACTGTTGACATATCCTCAGAGTTTTATCCTGTGGTTTCTCATGATGGTAAATATATCATTTATGTATCAGATAAAACAGGAAATTTAGATTTATGGCTTTATGATATCTTAAGCAGGAATAGTTTTCAGATAACATATCATACAAGTGACGACACCATGCCTGCTTTTTCAAAAAATGGTAAGGAAATACTTTTTATCTCTTTTAGACAGGATGGTCAGGGCGATATTTATAAGATGGATTTTGATGATATCATCCAGAGGAGTCAAGCAGGACTTAGTGATGAATTTAAAAAAGAGTTATTAAAAGATGACGGAGCTTCAGCTATTACTAAAAACAGGATACAGGAAACAGAGCCTGTTTATATAGATAATAAATATCTTTTTTTTGTCCGGCCTGATAATAAAGGAATTAAAAATATCTTTAAAACAAAAGATAAGCTAAATGCTGACATCAGTCAAATCACAAAAAATGGCGCACTTTCTCCTGATATCTCTCCTGATGAACAATTCATGGTTTATATTGATATTTCAAAAAATAAGAAACATAATAGTCATATTTTTCTTTTTAATCTTGCTTCAGGTAAAGTCAAACAGATAACTCATGGTAACTCCATTGAAGCAAAACCAAGATATATTAATGATTACCAGGTTATATATTCCAGCATACGTTTTGATTCTAATAAAAATAATAAAATTGATTTAAATGATAATTCATCCATATATGTTTATAATCTTAAAACAGGACAGGAAAAACAATGCAGCCCTGATAATTATACTGATTATTATCCTGTTTATTCTAAAATTTACAATGGAGTTATTTTTTATACTTCAAACCAGCTTGATAACATTGATTTATGGATGCTTCCCATAGAAGGTATTATTCCGGAACTTCAAGATCCAAAAAAACAGCTTAAACTGATTGATTCCATTGATGATAATTATTTAAAGTTAATCGGCTATAAAAACCTGCTGAAGAAAAAATCAAATAAAAATCAAATACGTTTAAAAATAGCTAATATTTATAAGAAGTTAAATTATCCGAAAAAACAAATGACTTATTTAAGCAATGTTATCACTCATTCAGCACCTGAGGACAAAGAATATATTGAAGCAAAAATAAAGTTAATTGAAAATATTTATTCTGAAAAACAAGATGCCATTCATCAGATTAAACTTTACAAAAATACAATTAAAACAAATCGAAAACTTTTCCAGGAAATACATCTTATAAATTTCAGGTTGAGCCAAATCTATAAAGAAAATAAAAAATACGGAAAAGCTATTTCTCATTTAGAAAAAATTGTAAGCTCTTATACAAATAAAGATGATTTTCTCTTTAAGTCTGTTAATAATCTGATGGAATTATATTTAAGATTCAATAGATTCTCAAAAGCTCAAAAACATATATCTTTAATAAATAATTATAAAGATATTGAAAAGATAATAAACTTCCAAAATAAATTTATTTCACTGGCTATTAAATTTTCTCCTGATTTAAATAAAGAAAAAATCTATAAAAACATGCTTAATAAATATATAAAAGAAAAAAAAATTTACTATAACATCTTATATCATTATGCTGATTATCTGCAGGGGAAGAAGAAAGCCAGAAAAATATTCCGGAGAATAGTAAAAGAATCTTCTCTTTCTTATCTGAAAATTAAAGCTTTAAATCAATTGTATCAACTCACAAAAAAAGAAAAATATATAAATGATATACTTCAATTAAAAATTGAACATCCTGAAATCTCCGAAATATCTGAAATATCTGAAATAATAGAACAATTAAAAACGATTTTAATTAATAAATACTTAAAACAAGCAAAGAAACATTTTAATAATAATGATATGCTCGCCTCAAGACTCGATTTTCAAAAAGCTTTAAAAATTGATAAAAAAAACATTGGAGCACTGGTAGGAAAGTTAAGATGCGATTTTAAATTATTAAAACCTGAAGAAGACAGGTATAACAGTTTAATAAAACAATATGACACCTATATAAAAAAAAATTCTTCTAATTATGTATATTATTATTTAAAAGGATATGGTTACGCATTCATTTATTCTACTTATTTTGTTCAGTATAAAGTATCATTAAAAAGGGGAGAACCTTTTTTATTTACTAAAGTTGTGGATTTATTCAGAAGCAATAAGCCATATCCTTCCACTTTTAGAAAAAAACTGGGAAAGTACTTTAAACTTTCAGAAGAAAATTTAAAAATAACATACAGACTTAAACCAAATTTTATACCAGCTTATTTAACTTCAGGATGGCTTAACCAGGTCCAGGCTGAAATAAATAAAGATAAATATATTACTTACATTGAAAACACCATTCCCCTTTATCAATCTGCCATTCATTTCAACAATGAAACAAAGGAACCTGACATGGAAGCAAAGCTCTGTCTTAACCTGGCAAATTTATATTTTAACCTGCGCAATTATACACAGGCTCTTCAGTTTTATAATAAAAAGATAAAATACAGCACAGAGTTTGACAGCAAAATCCAGGAAGCTTTTTTTTATTATCATCTTGGATATTCAGGCTGGTTTCTGGGAAAAGATACAATTGCAATTGAAAATTTTAAAAAAGCATATGAAACTTTTTTAAGTTTAAAAGAACACCATGGTGCTTACAGAAGCCTTATATTTCTTGCAATGGTAAACCGCATAAATAATAATCACAAAGAATCTTTAAAGTATTATTCAGATGCTGTAAATTTAATAAATAAATTCAAAATAAAACAGGACAGGGAACGTATCATCCGTGAAATAGGAATATGTTATAAAAATTTAAAGGATTTAAAAACTGCTCTGCAATTTTTTAAAAAGGCAGAAAAAATAATCCCTGAAGATAAAAAATCATTATGGAAATATCCTGTGTGTAAAGTAGGAAAAGATAAAAGAAAAGTGCTAATATGGCAAAAATTACCCTTCTGGCAGCAGCCGGCTATAAGAGCAGGCATAATGAATTTTACAGTACCTGTTATGACTCAAAACATTACACTGGGCCAGTCATTTGCTTATCATGGTTTTAAAAATACTGATGAACAAAAATTACTGTACTCTTTAATTGGAGAAACTTATGAAAATTTCATGGATTATAAAAAAGCAATTAAATACCTGTTATTAAAAAAGAAACTCTTTGAAAAAGATAACAATTTTAATGCTATTCCTTATGTTTATAATAATCTTGGATATTTATATTTTAGATTAAATGATTTCAATAAAGCAGCTAAGTATTATGCTCATTCTAATAGACTTCTCAGGAAGAACACTAAAAAGGATAAACAAGGTAATAAAGTACCAAAGGATATAAAAGGTATCATTATTAATAATTTAAATTTAGTGGAGATACTTTTAGAATTAAATAAAGAAAAAAATATAAGCCAGTACTTTAATGAGCTTGTTGCTCTATTAGACAAAACAATTAAACTGGCAGAAGGTAAGAAATATGAATCTTTCCTTATTAAAACATACAATTTATATGGTCTGCTTTATTTTAAAAAAGCCATAAAAAATCAGCCTGCTTCTATAAAAATGGGAAATATATATAAAAGTATTAAAGCTAATTATAAAGATTTTTTTTCTTCTTTAAAATATTATAAATCAGCTTATGAAATTGCTTCCAGGAAGAAATTAAAAAAAGACTTATTATATATTGATTTTAATATGGGCCTTATATATTACCATACCAAGGATTTTTCTAAAAGCTTAAAAATCTTTCAGCAATTAAACCTCCAGGCAAAAAAATATTTTATACTGGATTTAAAATGGAAAACAGATTATTATATTTTACATATAAGCCATCTTACCCAATCAAAATCTCCTGACCAAACAAGTTATGAAAACATTATAAATCAAATAGAAGAAGCACCAAAAGGTTACAATTATATTCCGGAGGAAGACCCTATTATTGAAACAATTTACAATGAATATATCCAGTATCTTATTAATAAAAAAAATTATCTGCAGGCACTGGAACTTATTGAAAAAAAGAAAAATTTTAAAATAAAAGAGAGATTTCTTTCCTATCCTTTTAATCTGCAAAAAAAAGATAATAATATACTTAAAAAATTAAGGGATTTAGAAGAAGAAAACCTTGCACTCACTTGTAAAGCCGGGAAGGATTTAATAAAAAAATTTAATATTAAAAAGCATATACAATATGAAACTGAAATTAAAAAAAATTGTAATAAAATAAAACATTATACTGATTCTTTAAAACATAGTAAACCACAACTCCTTTATTATATACATAAAAACATTCCTGAATTTAATAAAAAAATAAAAAACTTATCTAATAAAAATGTAATTCTTCTATTTAACACATATAAAACAAATTTAAATATAGGTGTTATTACAAATTCAGTTATAACATTTCAAAAAATCAAAATAAATCCTGAGCATTTCAATGAAAATATTAATAAATTATGGGAAAAATTACAGGATGATGAAGAGTATTCTTTCCTTACCCAATATTTTACCAATACTTTTATACAAGAAATAAAAAAAATAATACAAGACAAAGAAATCATTACTATTTTACCTGATGAACAGCTTTTTTCTTTTCCATTTCATGTATTTTTAACAAATAAAAAAATTCATTATGATATTTCCCTGGCTCAATTTTTTCTTAATATTGAAAAAATCCCTCTTGTTAATAATATAATAACTATCTTAAATACAGATTCCAGGTTAAATAAAATCGCTTTTAAGAAAAACCAAATTCAGGACAATATTTTATCTGAACAAACAATAAAAAATATAGCCTCAGGAAGTTATAATCTTCATATTCCGGATGGCATTCAATTCGACCATTATACACCGAT
>CBDVEP010000034.1:0-22120 GCA_965373035.1 uncultured bacterium | reverse complement strand
ATTAATTTAAAATTAAAAAAAGAGGCGACAACTACCCTGACATATACCGTTATTATAGAAAACAGATAATTTCCGGTTAATAAAAGAAAAAATGTTTTTAAAACTAAACTTTTCTTTTTTTTGTTTTTTACTTTTCTTTTTTCTTTTTTCAAACACAATATATTTTTCATATATAATAAAAATAATAACTCCTATAAGATTAATTGCAACAAGCAAAAGCCAGTGTACATCATGTTTAAAAGCAAAAAATATATAAAGCAATCCATTTAAAAAAGAAAAAACAAGCATACCATGCAAAAAATTACCCCATTTTGTAGTTATAAGTCTTTTTATTACCATTGAGAATAAAGTCAAAAATGCACCTGAAAATAAAATAAAAACAATTCTCCATAATGCACGAGGTATATTGTGTTGTACTAATGAAGTAAGAATAAAATCAAGAATAAATAAACCTACAATAATTTTTAATGCATTGGAAATAGTAATATAAAAAGGCAGCTTTTTCATGGGTATCTCCTCTTTTAATGAGTTTTATAATTATGTTTCTCAATAAAATACTTAAATGATTTATTCTTTTGCTTTGCAATTTTAATAGAAAAACATTTCAAGATTTCTATCATAAAATCTATTCTTGAATCAAACTTTTTAAAAATCAAATCATTAAATTGTTCTTTAGTAATGTTATTTGTAGTATTAGGAATACTCATTTTTAAATTTTTAAACTCTGTATTACTTAATCCAGCAAGATACCAGCTTTCAATTTCCTTTACTACTACAGCTATCCTGTCTTTATTAATATTTTTAAGTTTATTCTGTATTTTTTTCTTTTTTACCGTTATACACGGTGTATTGTTAATGTCTGTTACATAAATATAATCAGCATTTATTGCTTTAATACCCTTAAAAAAATTATAGACTATTTTTTTCTTCAAACCTGCATAAGATATTATTTCTACTGAATCATAATTTGTCTCAAACATAGGCTTTATTATTTTATTAAAAAATCTTATATCATCTTCGCCTTCGACCCAGATAAACAACTTTTTATATCCCACACTTATACCTCCAATAAATTTTGCACATAGAGTTCTTCAATTCCTATTTCATTTTTAAGAAATGTTTTTACTTCTTCCTTATCTGATGGTTTGGAGATGACAGAAAATCCATCCTTGTTGCGGGAGACAAGTAAAAGGTTCTCTAGGTCTGTATGTTTTACTATTTCAGGATTATGAGTAGTAATGATAATTCGTTTTTTTTGTGAAACTTCTTTCATTACATTTATAATTTTAGAAATAAGGTAAGGGTGTATATTTCTTTCAGGTTCCTCAATTATAATTAAGGGTTTTTGCTCAAAATATAAGACAATAAGCAGGGCAGTAATATTTATTGTTCCATCAGAAAGCAAAGAAGCAGGTAAATACTGCTTTTCAAAATATTTTTCCTGCAATTTAAATAATAAAGACTTATCTGCAAATTTTTCTACATCTATGTTGCTTACAAAAGGTAAAAGATCATTTATTAAATTAAAAAGCTTTCTTTTTTTTTCTTTATTTTCTATAATATTTTTAAGAATAATGGCTAAGTTACTTCCATCTTCTTCTAATTCAGCTTTCCCTGTTATTGGAGTAGCTTTTTTAGGTTCTTTAGGGTTAAAGTTGTATATCGAAATTTCACTAAAATCCTCTGCCAACGAAGGTATAAAAAAGAAAGGAGATTCAAGAAGAAGAGTATTAGGGGATAATCTATTTTCTTCTAAAAATGATGGAATTATATCATTTTCTTCTATCAATACCTCTTCTGGTTTAGTTATATCAATTTCTACTTTTCCATTAACACAAGAAAAGGTAATTTCTCCCTTCCCTAGTTTTTCTTTTATTTTTTCTTTTTGACTTACTAATTTAACAAAGTGACATTTTTGTGTTAGCTTGTCTTTAGCAATTTCAAATCCAGGTCCTGTTTTTTTGAATTTTATTGCAAACTCATAAATCACTTCATATATTTTTATTCCTATTAAATCTTTTTTTTTCTTCCTTACAACCCATCCAAATTCTTGGTCAGAAA
The DNA here is from genome assembly GCA_965373035.1 of uncultured bacterium. Taxonomy (GTDB): domain Bacteria; phylum Spirochaetota; class JAHITG01; order JAHITG01; family JAHITG01; genus CBDVEP01. The sequence goes on along the minus strand of CBDVEP010000034.1, from coordinate 20,059 downwards.
CAACTTTTATTGAAAATTTTTCAGATGAACCAATATTTATATTCTGTAAATATTCAATGCCACCTAGCATGGATATTGCATTTTTCAAACCAAAATTTATTATTTCTCTTAAAAATTTAAATATCTGGATAAAATTAGATTTTCCAGAAGCATTAGCACCAATTAAGACATTAAATTTTCCAATCTCTATATTTAATTTTTTAAAACTCTTAAAATTTACTACCTGTATTTTTTTTATAGCCATGACTTTATCTCCTTATATTAGTAATAATAGATAACTCTGCATATCTGAATAGTTCAAATATATCTTTTTATAGATACTCTTTTCTTTATTTTTTTACTTATTACATATCTTTTTTTTAAGTTTATCTATAAGGATGCCTAATTTTATTAATTTACTCGATACAACATTTACATTTTATTTTTAATTAATGAATGTAAAAAATAATAAAGGAAATATATTTCCTTATAAAAAATATCCAGTTGTTCAACAAAATAGCATTATAATAAATATTATTTTAAAGTCAATTTTTTGTTATTTTAAGGGGTAGTGTGTCAATGTCAGTGAATTAAGAGATTGTTGTTACTATTTTGTAGTGTAGACGTCGGTAGACGTCGTAAAATTGGGTCTAAATCCTAAAAAAACAGGGTCTACCGACCTTTACACTACAATTTCTATAATCTGTCTTTCTTATTTCACTGACATTGAGTAGTGTGTTAATAAATTATTTATGGTATTATATTATAAAAATCAGTTAAAAAATTTGACTTTGTATTCTTATATAATAATATCTAATCATTAAAAAGGAATAGATAAAAATAGTTAATGTGTATAGTATTGATAAAAACACAATCAGCAATGATATAAATAAATTAACAAAAATTAAAGCTGGAGAAAAATAAATGGCAGATATTAGATTTAAAGAAAGTCCATTTAGTCCAGGAAAGCCTGTGTCAGTTGAATATTTTGTTGCTCGTATTAAAGAAATCAAAAGAGCAGAAAGAGCAATTAAACAAGCATCTTCAGGGAGAAACGAAAATCTTTTTATTACAGGTGAAAGAGGAATAGGGAAAAGTTCTTTAGCTGGCTTTATTCGATACCTTGCAGAGAAAAAATATAATTTTATTGATAATAATGATGCTCGAAAAGGAATATTTCAAGCAGCAGAAGTTGTTGGGAGAAAATATTTGGACCCACAAGTATATAATGCACTAAGGAGTGAATCTTATCGGTTTATGCTTAGAAAAATAGGAAGGATTGAATTAGGAACAAGTTTTCAACGGAAAGAAGTGTTGCAAAAAATTCCTAAAAAAGAGCGAAAGACATTTGATAATTTTCTTCTTAGAATAAAAAAATTAGGAGTTATTAATGAAACAGAAATCAGAGGGGAATATAGATTTACAAATCAACTTTATCATCTTTATATTTGGTTGGAAGCTTTTAGAGTAGAAAAAGAAAAGAAAAATTAAATTAAACACTATGTCAATTTTAAAGAATATTATTAATAAAATATTTAAACTTTTATTTAAAAAGAAAAAAAATGAGCCTGTTTTATACAAAATCAGGAAAGTTATATTTGGTATCAGATGGAAGCTTACTTTACTTTTCTGCGGTATAATAATTTTAATTATAGCTATTTTATCTTTTATAATGTTTAACCAGCAAAAGATTGCTTTAAGAAAAGAAAAAGATAAAAAAGCTGTAGCATTAGTTAGAATCCTTAAGAGTTTTTCTGAAGACTTTTTAGATACCAGTATTGATATTACCCGTGAAGAAAGGAAAGAAAAATATAAGTTTATTTATGAACAAATTAAAAGTTTTAAAAAAATTAATAATGACATAGTAGCTATAACTTTAGTTAATGTCAATAAAAGAATTAAGGCTCATACTAATCCAAAATATTTAAATAAATATTTAGACAGAAAAGATGTTATTGAATGCTTAAAGGAAGAAGAAGAGAACAAGTATAATTTTTCAGAATTTGTAATAAACAAAAATAATTATTTAAGTATAACTTACCCGATATTTATAACAAAAGGAAAAATAATTGATGTAATAAATGACTTTGAAAAATATTACTTAGACTATGTTAATAAATCAAAGCATAGTAAATCAAAACTCTTTAACCGGCTATCAAAAAAATATGATATAAGTTTCAATGATAAAGATGTAAAGTCTAAAGACAAAAAGCCAAAAAAAGAAAATTCAGTTGAAAAAGATGATATTGATTTTTTATTTTTACAATTAATCAGAAGTGTTATAAAAAAAAGAGGCAAAAGATTAAAAAAATCAAAAGCATGGCTTTTAAAAGAAAAATGGTTAATCAGAAGGAAATTAAAAATTAAAAAAGCTTTTGAAGAAGAAAAAGCTGAAGATGTTGTTGCAATAAAAAAAGAAATCACAGAAAAAATATCATTTTTAATTGAAAAGTTAAATGATTTTACAAGAACTGGCGGACTTGTAATATTATTTAATATGGATAAAATAAAAGAAGAATTAAACAGCAATATTTCCAATGTAAAAAAAATTGCACTTATAATGATTATAGTTAGTATGATAATAACTTTTGTGGTTATTAATTTTATTGTTTTAAATATTAAAAAATTAGAAAAAGGGTCTATTATTTTAGGAAGAGGGAATTTAAATGTCAAAGTAGATATAAAATCCAGAGATGAATTAGGAAGGCTTTCTGATGTATTTAATTTAATGGTTAAAGATATTAAAGAAAAATTTAATTTAGAAAAGTTTGTTTCAACCTCAACTAAAACCATGATAAAAAAAGAAGAAGATATTTTATTGGGTGATATAGGCAGAAAAGAATTAGCATTCTTATTCTCAGATATCAGGAGCTTTACTCCTTATACTGAATCAAAAGACCCAAAAGAAGTTATAAAAATTTTAAACAACTATTTTGAATTACAGTCTAAAATAATCAAAAAATATTCCGGTGATATAGATGACTTTGTAGGTGATGCAATAATGGCTCATTTTTCCAGAGATTCCAAAGTTGATGATGCTATATGTGCAGCAATTGGGATTATTAAGACTATTCAATTATATAACAAGGAAAGAAAAAAACGCAACATGGATACTTTTGATTTAGGTATAGGTCTTCATACGGGTGAGGTTATAGTTGGCAACATTGGTTCTAAAGAGCGAATGGATTTTGCAGCAATTGGAGATGCAGTAAATCTTGCTTCAAGATTATGTAGTGCTGCCCAGCCGGGAACTGTTTTAATTACGGAAAAGATGTTAAAATCAGCCATGAAAAAATATAAAATTGAAAAAACAGAACAAATTTCCATTAAAGGGAAATCACATAAAATAAAAATTTGCAAATTAAAAATATAGTGCAGCATTACTTCCTGATGAAAAATATTCATAGAAAAATAATAAAGTTAATAACAATTATTTTTACTATAATTTTATTGATTCAACCATACATTTCTGCTCATCCCCATATTTTTATTGATGCTGATATTACAGTTGTACTGGACAAAAAAGGTCTTGCAGGGATAAAGGTACAATGGTTATTTGATGTTATGTTCAGCGAGATGATGCTTCATGATTTTGATAAAAATGGGGATAGACAATTCAATAAAACAGAACAAAAAATAGTAAAAGAAGAAATTTTTAATAATTTAAAAGAATATCAGTATTTTACATTCATTATTATTGATGGAAAAAAATTTGAAGTTAAGTTTGTTAAAAACTTTTCAACAATTATAAAAAATAAAAAGATGATGTTTGAGTTTTTTATTCCATGCCATGTAAAAATTATTAAAACCTATAAAAAAATTATATTTGCTATGTATGATAAATCTTATTATACTGACATAGCTTTGATTAAAAAAAATCCAATAAAATTTCAAAACACATCTGGTATTGATTACAAATATGAAATAAAAAACAACTTTAAAGACCCTTCTTATTTTGGTCAAAAACCACCTCAGGAAATAATATTAAAATTCAGGAGAAAGACATGAAAAATTTGAAATTATTAAAAATAGCAATATTAATATTAATTTCAATATTCATAAGTCAGACAATATTAACTGCACAGGGTAATCCATTTGCACCTAAGAAAAATAAAACGCAAAAAGTAAAAAAAATCAGAAAAATACATTATCCTGTTTTTATACAGAGGATATTTGATAAAATAAATCCTATACAGCGTCAATTAAATAAAAAATTAGCAGAATTAACACAGCAGATAAAGAAAGAAAAATCAAAAAAAGCACTTTTTTTAATTCTATTATTTTCTTTTTTATATGGTCTTATTCATGGATTAGGGCCTGGACATGGTAAAACAATCACTTTTTCATATTTCCTGTCAAAACAAGGTGATATTAAAAAAGGATTTTTAATGGGTATTTTAATGGCTTTTATGCATGCTGGCTCAGCATTAATTGTTGTACTGGTTTTATATTTCATAATAAAAAAAGCTTTTTTAGCTTCCTTTGATGATATCAGTTATTACATTAAATTAATCAGTTACAGCCTGATTATTGTCATAGGATTAATCATGTTGATTAAGGCATTTATGAATTTAAAAAAAGAAAATAAATTAGATGTTGGTAACAACAAAGCTGCATCAAGAAAGGTAATGCTGTCGCTTATATTAGTTGTTGGCATGGTTCCATGTCCTGGAGCTGTTATAATTTTATTATTTTCTTTCTCAATGAAAATGATTGGTGTTGGAATTGTCTCTGTTTTTTTTATGGCACTGGGAATGGCTGCTGCTATTTCATTAATTGGAATTGCTACTATTACAACAAAAAAAGGATTACTACGATTAGCTTCAGGTCAAAATCAAAGTATTGAAATTTTTCAATTTATTATGGAAATAACAGGTTCATTATTAATTATTATCTTAGGTGGATTCTTCCTTCTTGTAAGTCTTTAATAAAAACAAATTTAAACAGATTTATAAATGGAGATAGTTTATGGCTTTTATTTTAAACACACCCTATATTATAAGGGTATTAATTTCTTTATTAGTCATACTAATTGCCAATAAATTACTTAAGCAATTATGGATTTCTATTTTTATCGGGACTCTGGTTTTAGCAATCTGGAGTGGGCATTCTTTTAATTCCATTTTATACATTTCATGGATGAGGCTATCATCTGCTAATAACATATTTTTATTAATAATCATTTTTCAGGTTATTTGGCTTTCAAATCAGATGTCGGCATCAGGTGCAATGAAAGACCTGGTATATCATGTACGCATAAGTGTTTCACAAAGGTTTTCAATGGCACTTCTTCCTGCTGTTATTGGTCTTCTTCCAATGCCGGGAGGAGCTATTTTTTCAGCACCATTGATTGATGATTGTGACCCTGATAAAAGTATCAAGCCGATTTTAAAAACAAAAATTAACTACTGGTTTCGTCATATATGGGAATACTGGTGGCCATTATATCCAGGAGTACTCCTTGCTGTGGATATTACCGGATTACCAATACTGACTTTTATGATTATTCAGCTTCCTTTAAGTCTTTTATCGATATTTGCTGGTTATATTTTTTTATTAAGAAAAATTCAACCTTCTAAAAATAATATTAATATTCGTAAAAAATTCCCCATTAAACAATTTATTTTACCTCTATTACCTGTTATAATCGTTATTACCAGTTATACAGTTATTAAATTGTTTTTCCCGGCAGTATCTGCAATAAATAAATACCTTCCAATGATAATTGGAATATTACTGGCTCAAATCTTTCTTCAGTTACAAAGACCTGTTTCATCTGATATCTGGAGGAAAATTATTTTCTCAAAAAAGACTTTAATTTTAGCTGTTATTGTTGCTCTGATAAGAATATATGGAGCTTTTATTGATGCCAGGCTTGAAGATGGTTCTCTGCTTATGTCTCACATGAGAGGGGAATTAAATTTATGGGGAGTCCCATTTATTTTTATAATCATGCTTCTTCCCTTTATCACTGGACTAACAACAGGGCTTGCTATTGGGTTTGTTGGTGCTAGTTTTCCTGTTGTTATGAGTCTTCTTGGAGCAAATCCAGGGCTTAAAGAAGTATTGTCAACTACAGTTCTTGCTTATGCTTCAGGTTATATGGGGATGATACTTTCTCCTGTTCATGTCTGCCTTATTGTTTCAAATGAACATTTTAAAACAAGCTTAATAGACAGCCTGATAAGACTTGTAAAACCAGCTATGATTGTAATTGCCGGTGCAGTTATTTTATATTTTATTATTCGATAATAAAGGGTACCCGCAACCAGCACTAACCATTTATAAGCGGCCGGCTAAAAGTTCTGCTACAGGCTTTGTGTTTTCAATACGGCTTAAAACTATTTTTAATACTGCAGTGATAGGAACAGCTAAAAACATCCCCGGGATACCCCATACCAGACCCCAGAACATCAGAAATATAAGAATTGTTACAGGATGCAAATCCATGTTTTCACCCATTATTTTCGGCTCCATGATATTTCCTATGGAAAACTGAATAAAAATTGAAAAAATTAAAATCACAAAAAATCGAAAACTAAATCCAAACTGCAAAAGTACTACTGGTAATGGTAAAATTATAGCAACAAGGGAACCTAAATTAGGAATAAAATTAAGAAAAACAGTTAGAACAGCAAACATAAAAGCAAGTTTTACCTTACAGAACACCAATAATAGCCATATTAATAAGCCTGTAATTAATGAAATTAAAAATTTTGTTGCTGCATAACGGGATATTTGTAATTGAATTTTTATTGCAAAAGAATGAGTTGCAAATCCTTTTATTTCCCCGGCAATTAAAAAAAGAACAAAAATTATAATTAAAACTATATTACCTGCAAATGTGAATACACCGCCGGTTATGTCTTTGGCTACAGTAAAAACAGGAAATTCAGAAAGTTTTTTCTGGATAGAAGCATTATCAATTTGAATCCCCCATTTAGAGATTAAATTACTTGTGAATTGCACAAACTGAATAATTTCATTTTTATATATATCACTGCTTTTGATAAATCTCTCTATGGAAGAAAATATAAAAAATATTATTAAACCTGAAATAATAATAACTATACTGATTATTACTATTAATGATACTATCCGTGGAAGTCTTAGCTTTATCTGTACCCATTTTACACCAGGGACCAGTATTGCATAAATAAACAAGGCAATAACAAAAGGTATCAGGATAGCCTTTGTATAAATAAGAGCAACAGTAATACCAATTGCTGTTAAAATTAATAAACAAATGTTATTAATTTTCGAGTAATTATCCTGCATTTAAATCCTCCTGTATATTAATAATTTGTAAATATTCGTTATAACTATCCCATTGCAACAATATGATATTAAGTTAATAATTTAATCCGGGTAAAGATATAACTTAATAAATCCTGATTAAAAACTATTCTGTAATAATTACTCTTCCCAAGTCTTTGTGGATTGGGATGACTGTATTTTAAATATTTATCATTTCTGGTCTTATCAAACCAGTGTGACAATAATATATTGCCTTTTTCTATCTCAATAGCTGTTATGCCTCGTTTACCAATAACACATCCTGAGTTAAATAATAATGGCACAATTAAATTTGAATTATAAAGGCTGCTTCTATTCCCTTCTCTTTTATGTTTTTTACTATAATAATATAATAGCTCTTCTTTATAATATGTAACAGCTTTCTTAATATTTTTCTTTTCTTTTTTATCTGCTGTATAATAACTTCTGCAAAGCAGTTCAATTTTAAATCTTAAAGAATCAACTTTTGATAATGATTCAAAAAGAGAGCGGTGTGTATGACCAATTATTGAAATAATCTTTTTATTATATGAAAAATCATATACATTTTTTTCTATATGAATTTTTTTTTTGCTGTTACGGGAAACAACCGTATTTTTTATGTAAAGCGGAGTAGCAATATAGCGAAGTATAAATCCTAAAAAATTATTATATCTTATTAAAAACCGAGATGCCTGATGACCATGAAAAATAAAAAGAATATTATCCTTATAATTTAATTTAATAGCTTCAAAAAGTCCATTACTAATGGAAAATGGTTCTTTTGAAAATAATTTAAAATCATGATTGCCAATTAATTTATAAAATCCTGTTTTTTTATGGAAATCACTAAATAATTGATATATTTCATGCCATGTATTCATAATTTTTTTTAAAGAAAATCTATGAAGCTCTTCTATATCACCATTTAGTATTAATTTATATTTATTTTTCAGGTAAAAATTTTTCAGCACATATTTAAATAAGTTAGAATTTTTTGTAAAATCATCCCGATAACCTCCACATCCCATGTGAAGGTCACTGAAAATAACAAATTTGTCTTTATTAGTTATTTCAAATAAAGGGGCTTTGTTGAATAACAGGTTTAAATTATTATTAATAAAATGTTTTTTCATTGTTTAATTGTTATTTTTTTAGAAGTAATAACTTATGTTTTTAATTAATAAAGATTAAAAACTATTTATTTTGCCTTTTTTTAATATATTCCTGGATTATCTTTTTCCTAGATTTATCTTTAAAATCAATAAATTCAATTCCCAAGCAGGTACCCTTATATAATTTCTCCTCTCATTCATAACTTATTACTCCTTTAGTTGCTCTAATTATATCTCTAAAATAGCATAAAAAAATTACTCGTCAACATTTATATTCTTAAACCAGTAGTTGAATAGAAACTGTGAAAAAATTAGAATTTAATTTTCTTGACAAATATTTATAATAATTTAGCTTATAAAAAGCTATTATTTATTAGCTGATAATTTTAAATAAGGAGGTAAAATATTATGTCAAACAGTTTTAAACCAACCAATATTAAATATTTAAGTTTAAGTACTATATTTTTACTTGCTATGGTTTTCATGGTAAATAGTTCTATACTTTATGCCAGTGATTATTCAGATGCAAAAGACCTGCAAAAAAAATGCAAGGATGAATCAAAACAATTAGAAATTGCTGTTAAAAATTTTGGCAGTAAAACTAATTTAAAAAATTTTAAAAAAGGTGTTAAGTTAATAAAAATGGGAAATATAAAATTAATGCAATCTAAATATATTGAGGCTATAAAAAATTATAAAGAATATTTAAAACTACAGTACCTGCTTTATAAAAGTTTAGCTGCAATATATATTAAACATACACAACAAATTATTGATGATGTTGCTGTAGATCTGATAGATTATACAGATAATGATGATGTCGCTAAATATTTAAAACTTGCTTCGGAAAATCTTGATAATGCTAAAAAATCTAAAATAAGAACTCACTATAAACAAGTTATAGAAGGATGCAGAATGGCAAAAAGATATGCACTTGGAGCATATAAACTTGCTGAAAAAGATATTCCTGAAAAATATAAAAAAGACTCAAATGATATTAATAAAAAAATTAATTAAGGGCACCTTGAAAAACTCTTATTTCTTATTTAAATTTGGTTTTTCAAGGTATTAAAGCCCTGTAAGGGAAAAACATTATATAGTAAATCTATGTATGTTCCCTTAAAAAATGCCTGTATATACGAGTAAAAAAATAATAAAAATATCATTATTTTTTTACTCGTATTAAGATTTAATTTATTTCAAAAAGCCTAAACATGAAAATAACAATATTTAATGGAAGTCCACATGCAGAAAAGGGAAATACTCATTTTATGGTAAAATATTTTTCACAAGGAGCAAAAAAAGCAGGTGCTGAAATTGAAAATGTATTCCTTGCCAAAAAAAAAATAAAATATTGTTTAGGCTGCTTTAATTGCTGGCTAAAGACACCTGGTAAATGTACTATTAATGATGATATGAAAAAACTATTATACAAGTTCCTGAATTCTGATATTATTATTTTTGCTACACCAGTTTATGTAGATAATGTTACAGGTATTATGAAGACCTTTATGGATAGATTAATTCCATTAGCTCTTCCATATTTTAACAGGGATAAAAAAGGAGAGTGCAGACATTTTAAACGTTTTAATCAGGAAGCCCCAAAAATTATTGTTATTTCAAATTGTGGATTTCCAGAACAGAGCCATTTCAAAGTTTTAAAACTATTATTTAAAAGAGTTGCAAGAAATATGCATTCCAGGGTGATTGCTGAAATATACAGAAATGCTGGAGCGGTATTACATAATCCTCCTCCAATATTAAAACCTCTACTTATAAAATATAAAAAATTATTAAAAAAAGCAGGCTATGAAGTTGTTAAAAATTTATCGCTTTCAAAAAAACTAACAGTTCAACTACAAAAGTCAATTATTCCTAATGCTTTATATATAAGAGAAGCAAATAAATTTATAAAAAAATCATTAAAACGATTTTCGTAAATATACATAATTTTTTAAATAACATTAAAAAAATATAAAAAAAATTAAATATGTATTTTTTTAGATTAATCAGGAGGTTCTTATGGCATATAAATATTTTAAAAAAGGTAATATTATTTTAAAAGAAGGGTCCATAGGAAAAGAAATATATGTTATCCTTTCTGGTAAAGTAAAAGTTTTTAAAACAATTGATAAGGAAAAAATCGAACTTGCTGAACTGGGACCTGATGATTTTTTTGGGGAAATGAGCCTTTTCCTTCATGTACCACGAACTGCAACTATTGAAACTATGGAAGATACAAAAATTTTAATTTGTAATAAAGAACATTTCACCAGTATAATCAAAGAAGATACTGAATTAGCTATGCAAATATTAACTACAATGGCAAAAAGACTACATGAAACTCATAATGTTATTATACAAATTGAGGGCGAAAAAAGAAGTTTAAAAATAATGTATGGAATAAAATGATATAAACTTTTAGAACAGCCATTATCATTTTATTGCCTTAATTCACCTCTTTGCTTTTTTTCTAATTTTCTTTTGGCCTTTGAAGCTTTATCACGTTTAACTTGAGATGGCTTAACAAAATACATTTTTTCCTTAACTTTTTTTGTGATACCTTCTTTCTGTACTTTTTTACTAAATCTTTTTAATGCATTCTCTAAAGTTTCTCTTTCATTTACAAAAACTGTTACCATTTATTTTCACACCTTTCATATTAATTTATTATTTTTTAAATTATATTTAAAAATAATTTAGCTTATTATAATCAATAATTTTTTATAGTCAAGCTTTTTAAATAATATCCGGTTATCGGTAAGTTATTGCCTCTTATGTAATCACAACTATAGGGGAGACTAAAAGTCTCCCCTACTTTATTGTTTAAAAGAGGCGATAACTAATTACCCTGACACTAAAAACAATTTGACATTATATAAACAATGATTATATTCCTATGGCAATTTTTGATGTGCTGGTGTAGCTCAGTGGTAGAGCAGGCGCCTTGTAAGCGTCTGGTCGGGGGTTCAAATCCCTCCACCAGCTCATAAAGGGTAGGTGGCAGAGTGGTCAAATGCAACGGGCTGTAAACCCGTCGGTCGTCGACCTCCGGTGGTTCAAATCCACCCCTGCCCAAAGTAGTTTAGTAATATTTTAGATTTTTTAAAATTGTAATTTAGGAGTTAAGACTTTAGTCTTTTATAAGTCTTTTATAAAATTCGTAATATTTTAAATTTTCTGAAATAATATAACCGCAGAGACTTAAGAGAACGCTAAGTTAAGGCCTAGAAAAATTATTTTTATTTTTTTTAATAGTTAATTTTAATTTCTTTGCGTTCTCTTAAGTCTCTGCGGTAAAAATTTAGAAAATCTGAATTATTACATTATTTGATTGATAGAACGCTCAACAGTGCTGATACTATTTTAATAAAAATCTTATATACTGGGATTTATTGTTTTAAAATAACACTTAAAAATCACAAGATTATCCCTGTTAATGACTTCAGTATAAAATTTATCTTTTAACAGGTCTCGAATCTCCCCTGTTTTTTTCCCTTTTATTTTTTCAACTGTCAGCCTTTCATAATTAATCAGACCCCTTGCAAAAGGATTCCCCTCACTGTCACAAACATCAACTGGCTCTCCTTTATCAAACTTGCCTTCTGCTTTAATAATACCTCCTGGCAGTAAGCTTTTTCCTTTTTTTACCAGAGCTTCCATGGCACCATCATCCACAAAAATTTTTCCATGGGAAACAACAGAATAAGCTAACCATCTTTTTTTCTGGCTTAAACCTTTTTCAAATGGCTTAAAAAAGGTTCCGATTTCCTCACCACTAATAATCCTCTTTAAAATATCTTTTTCTGAACTTTTTGCAATGATAGCTGGAATACCTGAATTTACTGCTATATGTACAGCATTTAATTTACTTTTCATCCCTCCAGTGGCAAACTGATCTGCTTTCTCACGAGCTTCATTTATTATCTCATCTGTTAATTTTTCTACAATTTTTACTAACTGTCCTTTATAATAAAATCCTTCGATATCTGTTAATAAAATCAAGAGGTCAGCATCAATTAAATTTGATATAAGAGCTGACAATTCATCATTATCTCCGAAAATAATCTCTTCAATACCAACAACATCATTCTCATTAACAATAGGGATTACATCATATTTTTTTATTAAAGTAATTAAAGAATTTTTAGCATTTAAATACTTTTTTCTATCTTTTAAATCACTTTCTGTTAAAAGGACCTGTCCTATTTTTATATTGTATGATTTAAAATAATCATGATATTTTGTCATAAGTGTAATCTGTCCAATACTGGCAGCAGCCTGTTTTTCCGGAATACTTTTTGGTTTTACCCTAAGTCCCAACTCACCAATACCGCAGCATATAGCCCCGGATGTAACCAGAACAATTTCATATTTCTCTTTTTTTAAGGCAGCTATTTCTGAAGTTATTTTTTTTATTTTATCAGCATCAATCTTAATATCATGAGTTAATGAGCTAGTCCCAATTTTAATAACAATTCTTCTGACATTCTGCAAACATTCTTTTCTCATTATATAATAAATATAGTATAACTGTTTTTTATGTCAAATTTAATGTTACCTTTTTTAAGTAATGCACCAAAATCTGTGAAAAAATTAAATAAAAAATATTGACTTTCTAATTCAACTTTATACATTAAATAATTTAAAGTATAAGATAATGTATTATAATTCAAGAAAACATATTTTTTATGCTTTTTTCTTGTACTTAGTATTATTCAAATTTCCTGCAACAAAAATGAATTATCTTTTCATGTTAATCAATCTTTATTAAAAGAAACTTTTGATAGTGTTGAATTAGCTATTAAACTTAGAATACCCAAAGGATGGAATTCTATTTCGTAATATTTTAAATTTTCTAAAAATAATATAACCGCAGAGACTTAAGAGAACGCTAAGTTAAGGCCTAGAAAAATTATTTTTATTTTTTTTAATAGTTAATTTTAATTTCTTTGCGTTCTCTGCGTCTTTGCGGTAAAAATTTAGAAAATCTGAATTATTACTCTATTTCAAAAAAAGAATACTTAAAAGATTACAAAAAAAAACTTAACAAATATTACCCGGATTCAAAAATCAATTATGGAAATTTTTACAGTAAAAAAATAAAATTTCATCAGTTTCAATTAATACCAAAAAACTTTATTAACCTAAAACTTGTTTTTTACAATAAATATAAAAAAATAATTCAAATTGATTATATTACATCCATCAAAAATTATGAAAAGGAATTGCATTCAATTGAATCTTCCATTGGATCAATTGAAAAATTATAAATCTTAAAAAAGGATGTAAACATTATGACTAAAAAAGTGATCTCAATATGTACCATTTTAATTTTGTTGGTAGTTTTTATAGGCTGTTCATCACCCAACAATCATTTATTGACATTATCATTGGTTTCTTTACTAGTATAGTAACGATTTCACCAAGAAGTGTCACAGTAACAAAATAATTTTATACCGCTGCCTGCATATTCATTGCCGGCAGCGGAATAAAAAATGTTTTAAATTCTTCCATAATTTCCTTCTTAATAAATAAACATTTGACATATAAAAATCTTTCTATATTATAATATTCATAAAAAGGCAAGGAGTAATAACATGAAAATCAAAACAGCTCTTATCAGTGTATATGACAAAACAAATATTGTACAATTTACAAAAGAATTAATTAAAATGGACATTAAAATTATTTCAACAGGAGGCACAGCAACACTTCTTAAAAAAAACAAAATCCCTGTTATTAAACTGGAAACCTATACTGGATTGCCTGAAATCCTTGATGGACGGGTCAAAACATTATGTTATAAAGTGTTTGGAGGTCTCCTTGCTCTGCGGGATGATAAAAACCATGTTAAGCAGTTGAAAAAGCTGAATATCAACTCCATAGACATGGTAGTAGTAAACCTCTACCCTTTTGAAAAAATGATGAACAAAAAAAATCTCTCCATGGATGAGATGATAGAATATATTGATATTGGAGGAAATTCACTTCTCAGAGCTTCTGCTAAAAATTATAAATTCGTATTACCAATTTTTTCAAGTAAATTTTATAAGATTATTATAAAATTTTTAAAAGAAAACAGAGATGTGCCTTTTGACTATAGACTCCAATTAGCAAAGGAAACTTTTCATTTTACTTCTTATTATGATAATTTAATTAACCAGTATTTTACCCAAAAAATAGAAAAAACAAATTTCCCTTATAATAAAACTCTTTTTCTGGAAAGAATGCAGAATCTCAGGTATGGAGAAAACCCCCATCAAAACGCCTGTCTTTATTCTATTCTGCAGAACAATAAAATTAATTTTAATCAATTACACGGAAAAGAATTATCTTTTAATAATATTGTTGATTTTTATGCAACTGCTAATATTACCTCAGAACTGGATAAGCATTTTAAAAAAACAGCCTGTGTTATTGTTAAGCATAGAAACCCCTGCGGAGCTGCTCTCTCTGACTCTGTTCTTTCTGCTTATAAAAAAGCACTTCAGAGCGACCCTGTTTCTGCTTTTGGAGGAATTATAGCCATTAACCGAAAAATGGATTTAAAAACAGCCAAAGAAATAAATAAACGCTTTTTTGAAATAGTTATTGCTCAAGACTTTAATAAAGATGCAGAAAAAGAGCTGAAAAAAAAGAAAAATTTACGAATTATAAAAATCAGTAATTACAGCTCTTTCCTTAAAAAAAATTCTGTATTTAACTCTTATGGAAATTTACTCTTAATCCAGGATAAAGACAATGAACTCTTTAAAGAACTTAAAACTGTTACAAAAAAGAAACCAGGCAAAACAAATATAGAAGAATTAAAATTCGCATGGATTATCTGCAAACATGTCAAATCCAATGCTATCATTATGACAAAAAAATTTCAGGTATGTGGAATAGGAGCTGGACAGATGAGCCGTATTGATTCAACTAATTTCGCTGCTATTAAAGCCAAACAATCAGGATTATCACTGAAAGGGGCATATCTTGCATCAGATGCTTTCTTCCCTTTTAAAGATTCTATTACCCTGGCTTCCAGATATAATATAAAATCCATTATCCAGCCTGGTGGTTCTATAAGAGATGAAGAGGTTGTAAAAGAAGCAGATAAAAAACAAATCAGCATGGTCTTTACTGCCATGAGACACTTTAATCACTGATTTATTATTGACAGAAGACTTCAATATATTAGCCCTCTTATGGAATTACTAAAAAAAGATAAAGTGATTATAACATTTTTCTTATCAGCATTAGCACCAATTAGTATTTATCTTGGTCTTAAAATTTTTAATAATATTTATTTCACTTTTATTATGTTTCATGGAATTATCTGTATTATTATTCCTTTAATTGATTTAAGCATAATAAAAAAATATTCAATCACAAAAATTTCAAACATACTTGGTTTTCAAAATTTCAAAAAATCATATTTAATAGCTATTTTAATTGGAATTGCATTTTTTATAATTATTTATTTGTTTTTCACTCTTTTAAATAAACATATTATTGACAGTAATCAGATAAATATTTTAATGAAAGAATGGAATTTTGATAGAAAGAATTTGTTACTTTTATTAATAATCATGATTTTTGGCAATTCAATATTAGAAGAAATTTACTGGAGGGGATATATTTTTTATAAATTTAAATTAAAAACTAATATAAGAAATGTCATTTTTCTTACAGCATTATTCTACTGCTCATATCATTTTATTACAACTTATAACTTATTTTCCCTTTTATATGGAATCATATTTACATTAATTATCTTCTTTACCGGAATTTTCTGGGGATACATCAGATATAAATTCCAAACAATTTATATACCTTTGATAAGTCATTTATTAGCAGACTTAAGCATAATGGTAATTTATCTTAAATATATTAATTAAGTAAGTAATCGGTCAGTTATCACCTTTTTTTAACAACATACTGAGGCTTCGCTGGTTCGGGGTTCATAACCCGAACCAACAATGTTATAAAAAAAAATTATTATCATTTACCAATCCAAAAAAATTAAAAGATCGAAATCAAAAATATAAAATAACAGAAGATGGATTAGAACTATTTAAACATATCAATAATAAAAAAACAGAACTAAGTAGTGACTAAGTAGTGACTAAGTAAAATAAAGTAGAAAAAATAATAATATATATAGAGAAATATACTAAACGAATATTACGAAACCAATTGAGGCTGTCCCATAACCCTATATTATGCAAAAATTGTAGTGTAAGGGTCGATAGACCCTGTAATTGAAGGCTTTATTTAATGGTTACGGGGTCTACCGACCTCCCTTATACAGGGACAAAGCCTTCACTACAGTTATGGGACAGCCTCAATTATAATTATTATATATGATGATTTTATTTTTTAATTTATTTTTCAAGAATTACTGCTACTTTTCCATATTCCTTTCCCTCAATATCATATAAATTATAGTGAGTTATATCCTCTTGTGGTCCTAATTTACTTGTCCACCCTTTTTTATCTATTTGTCTGGCAGCATGAGTGGGTTCATTCATTTGATTAGTAAAAATAGCTACTTTCTCATATCCTTGTTTGAATTTTTCATTAGATGAAATAGTATAACCTTGATTTTTAAATAATTGAATAAAATTCTCTAAATTGGGTTCTCTGGGAATATCTAAAGGCCAATAATATTGATAATATGGATCTGGCCACCACCATTTCCTATTATCTTTAATAGCCCAAGCAATGCAATTATAATCCAATGTAATAGAACTGGTGATTTCAAATCCTGTTGATTTTAAATTTGGAAAAAAATTTATAATTACATCTTTTGGCATTATAAATATCCGTTAATTTTTCCCCATTTAAGCCAGCTTAATCGCATTTTTTTCATATTACCCATATCTTTAGATGAAACAGGGTTTTCACCAGTTATAGATGATAAAGCCCAAAACCAGTGTCCTTGATTATTTTTAAGTTCATTTAAAATATATGAAATAGCTATTTCCCCCATACCAATAATTTGTTGATATGCTGGATGTAACGCAATATTAGAAATGGAAGAACTATATTTTATATCATTTTCCCACTCTTCCTTTAATGTATAAAATTTTATCGCTGGAATATCTTCTTCTCGTGATATAGGTTTCGTAAAATGGTTATACAAATTATTACATTTCTTCTCTAAATCTTCAGAAGTTTGACTTAACCCTAATGAAAAACTACCAATTATGGGTCCATTATTTTGAACAGCTATTGCATATATCATTTAAATAACTCCTTGGCTTTATTAGTAAGACTTTTAAAAAATATTTTATTTTTATATGTCCTTAATTTTTCAAAAATTTTCCAAAAATTTTTATCATTTATATTATATATTTTATTTTGATAAACGTCAATATCAAAAATATATATAAGAAATTCATTATCTTTAATTCCTTTTATTGTTTGAGTCAATATTGCTTCTGCATTTATTTCATCAAAAGGAATTGTTATTCTAGAAAAATAATCTTTAATTTTTTGAGGTAATAATGATGGAATTGGTTGGATAGTTTTAATATAATCGTCTAAATCAGTGATAGGTAAGGGGATTTCTATTTGATTAATATAACGAAGTGCAATACGAATTATATTTTGAGGTTCAGCAATTTTTTTATATAATGACCATAGTTTTTTTGCTTCACAAAAAAATAATTCCCAATTTTGATATGGTTTCAGTTTATTGAATGTAAATCCATTTATCCTTGCTTGTACAATTTTATTTTCCTTTGGAGATTTAAAAAAATAACCTACTGGTTTAATTGAAGCGGGTGGAACAATAGGGAATCCTTTTTTATTAAATTTAAAACTACCTTTAATTTCAATTCTTTTTTTCTTATCACTATATTTTTTTTTGATATTATTATATAAATTTTCTAATTGTTGTATGGTGATATCAGATCTTGGTGTAACCTGAATATCAAGAAGTGCTTCAGTTATTGGAGCATTTTTAAAAATAGGAAATTTATTATTAGTTATTTGCTTTTTAGTCATTATAATTAAATTTTTAATAATTTTTTAAATAACTATATAATATTAATTGATTGATTTATGATTTCAAGAAAAATTTACATATATATAAATTTCCTGCTTGTTTTCAAATTTCAATCTTATATTTTATTTTTATATTGTGTAGGATATCTTTTAAAGTTAATTTAAAAAGTTCTGGTCATCTTAAAATAAAATGATATAATTACCTTATAAAACAAATAAAATCATTTTTTATATCTGGAAATTAGTGTTAATTCCTATTTAAAGGACAATTAATATTATGATAAAAAGAAAAAAACTTATTAATTTTTGTAATGATTATTTAAATATATCTCATTTTTCAGATGATCTGCCAACAGGCTTGCAAATTGAGGGTACTGAAAATATATTTAAGATTGCCTTAGGAGTTTCAGCTTCATTTGAATTATTCCAAAAGGCAAAAGAAATTAATGCTCAAATGATAATTGTTCATCATGGTATGTTCTGGAAAAATGAATTTCCTGAAATAAAAAATTATAAAAAAAACCGTATTAAATTTTTATTAGACAATGATATCTCTTTGGCAGCTTATCATCTGCCTTTGGATGCTCATCCTGTAATTGGCAATAATATTCAAATAATAAAAAAACTTGGTTTAAAAAAAATCAAACCTTTTGGCATATATAAAGGTGTTTCATATAGTTTTTCCGGGCAATATGAAAAACCTCTAAACTTTAAAACTTTATTAAATAAAACAGAAAAAATATTCAAACCAGAACGATATATTGTTTTTCCTTATGGGAAAAAAGACATTAAAACAATTGGTATTGCAAGTGGTGATGCTTCTTTTTCTATTCATGAGGCTATTGATAAAAAATTAGATGTTTTTATAACCGGCTCATCATCAGAGTCTATCCAGGCTATTACAAAAGAAGAAAAAATTAATTTTATTGCTGTGGGTCATTACAATTCAGAAAAATTTGGGGTTCAGGCTCTTGGCAGGTTAATTACTAAAAAGTTTAACATTCCTACTGAATTTATTGATATTCCAAATCCTGATTAATAAAAAAACTGTTACTTTTCACTTTGCCTTACGCCTTCAATAATAAGGGAAACAGTTTCCCTGTTTCTCCATGTGTTAATCTCCGGCCTGAAAGCAAGGTCATAATTATTTCCAAGCATAAAATCAAATTCTTTTTCTATTCCACCCCACCAGAGTGCATCAAAAATCTGATTATTTTCTGTCCCAACTCTTAATTTTAAATGCTTTTTATCAACCCCTATGGTTTGTAAATTTAACAATTTCAGGTTTTTCATTAATAACAATGGTTCATTGTTATCTTCTCCATAAGGAGAAAAAACCTCCTCCATTTTTTTTAACAATTTTAAATTCAGCACTTCCGGTTCAATTTCTGTATCAATTTCCAGAACAGGAACTAAATCCTCCAGTTGTAAAGATTTATCTGCAATTTTTTTTAACCTGTTTTTTAAATTATCAATATTTTCTTCTTTTAATGAAAAGCCAACTGCATACTTATGACCCCCATATTCTATAAATAAGTCTTCACATTGTCTAAAGGCTTCAAACATCTTAAACTGCTCAATACTTCTGGCTGTGCCAACACCCTCTCCGTCTTTTACAATTAAAATAACAACCGGTCTAGAATACATATCTTTGATCCGATTAGCAATTACTCCTGTAACCCCGTGCTCCATAT
>CBDVEP010000033.1:0-22132 GCA_965373035.1 uncultured bacterium | reverse complement strand
AAGACTAAAGTCTTAACTCCTACACTACAATTTTAGAAAATCTAAAATATTACTATTTTTTAATATAATTTATAAAATTAAAATATCAATTTTTTTTATTTTGTAATTGGTTATCGCCTCTTATATAATCACAACTGTAGGGGAGACTTTAGTCTCCCCTACTTAAAAGATGGCAGCTAATTTTAAATCCAGAACTTGACTTCATTATTAATTTAATATATTATATTAATAGTCATGAGGACATTAGGTCGCATTAACAAACAACTATCAGGCAAAAAAACACATATCTGGGAAACACACGGAATACATATTGGAACTGGAAAAGACCATGTTAAACACGGAATTGACCAAATTGATACACTTATAAAGCATGCTATAAAATGGAAATTTCCTTCTCTTACTTTTATTATACATACACCGCGACTTACCAGATACAGGTATGAAGCTGAAAAAAATACAGATATAAAATTTATCCGGGGAGATACTGCCTTTTTTAACTATGCTGGAAAGATGGAAAAATATAAAAAAAAATATGAAAAAAAAATAAATATCAGATATGGCATAGAAATGGAATGGCTTGGTCTAAGATTAGGTCTCCAGTGGAACAGAGCAAAAATATTCCAGGCACATGGAGTGGATTTTATTATAGGTGCTGTACATTTTTCCAATGAGGGAATTCCTTATGATGAATCCAAAAAAACTACTGATAAATTAATAAAACTTCGGGGAGGGTTAGAATATTTCTGGGCTGCTTATATAGAAGAAATGATTGAGATGATAGATGCAAGCTGGGATATGATACATGTAATTGGACATATTGACCTGCCTAAAATATATGCTCCATTTCCTGAACCTTTAAAAGACCTTGAAAACTCTTCCCATTTCCTTGCCAGGCGAATGCGAATATTACTGGAGATGATTAGTGACTATAATTTTGCCATTGACTTAAATCTTTCAGGACTGCAAAAAGGATGTGGAGTATTTCCTGACTCTAATATCCTGAAACGAGCAAAAAAACTTGGGATTCCAATAGCTATTGGAACAGATACTCATTATATCGAAGAGCTGGGCAAAAATTATGACAGAGGCATAGAAATAGCGAAAAAAGCAGGATATAAATTTTATGTTAGTTTTTCTAAAGGCATTCCTGAAAAACGACCTTTTAATAATAAGGAATTAAAATATTTTAAAATATTAAATCTTGGAATTGAAATGTTAAATAGAAGATTTCAAGGCAAGCATAGACTGGGAATACCAAAATTTTCCTTTGGCGGCTCTTTTAAAATGCTTCAAAAAGATTTCCCTGATTCAGTCTCCATGGGAGAGTATAATGCTGTGAGAGTTAGAAAAGAAGAGAGAGCCATCACCTTAAGTAATCACCCACGGAAACATAAAAAAAAAGAAATGAAATGCCTTTTCCTTCATCATGTAGATACACCAGGGACACTTTCTATTCTATTTAATACTCTTGCTTCAGAAGAAATCAATGTTGAAACAGCTTATCTAATTCCACTGGATGATGGAACAGCAACAGCATATCTTACACTTACAGGGTCTGAAAAAATGATAAAAGAAGCAATTGATTTTGTCATGGGAACAGCATCTGATAAATTTTTTAAAATAAGTTATGAAAAAAAATTAAAATTCCTTCCTTATAGGAAAGCCCCTGTTTACTTACTGGATGTAGATGGTGTTGAACTTCCTATCCCTGTTTCAAAACATATGATTTTAACCATTCATGATAATTCACCTGGTGTTCTTCTTATACTTCTTTCTGCCCTGGCTTCATGTGAAGTTAATATTAAAGACCTGCAATTAGGTAAAAGGGGTGATAAAGGATTTGCCGTGCTTGGTGTGGAAGGGGATAATGATGCTATAGCACGAATTCTACATCAACTTGGACCAAAATTTCATGAAGCCTCATATCTTGTCCTACAGGGATTATAAATAAAAATAAACATTTTTAAATTTGACTTTATACTGTAAATAAATATAGTTATTTTATAAAACTTAAGTTTTAAGGAGATATAAAATGGCTTTTAAAAAAATTATATATTTATTAATTTTATTTTTAATCATTCCCGGCATACTTATGGCAAAAAAAGAAAAAAAAGAAAAACCAAGAATAGCAATTATGGATTTAGAAGCAAAAGGAGTTACTAAAAACGATGCAGAAGCAGTTGCTGATTTTTTAAGAACAGATTTAGTTAATACCGGCAAATTCACTGTTATTGAAAGAGACAGAATAAAAGATATTCTCAAAGAACAGGAGATGGCATTATCAGGACTGACCGAAACAGCAAAAGCAGCTAAAATCGGAAAACTTTTAAACTGTAAGTTAATCATGGTAGGAACATTAAGTAAATTAGGGAGAAAGTACTTTCTCAATGTCAGGGTCGTTGATGTGGAAACAGCAGAAACAAGCCTTGGTAAAAGAGAAAGCAGCATGCAACTGGAAGACTTATCTGAAGTTTCAAGAAATATAGCCAGCCAGCTTGCGGGTATTGATTATACTCCTAAAAGAAAGGTCTCTGGTGTTACTTATACAAGGAAAAAAGAAAAAATATTTCAATCTCCTCCTTTTGGAATAGATTTACAGCTTGGCTTTGGAGCTGGTATGGGATGGAAACAAAATGCTGATTTAGAAAATATATATACTCCAACTGATTTTTCTTATACAGGTGACACATTAAATACATATACAGTAGAGTCAGAATATGAAAGCGATTCAGCTTATTCTCATTTTCGCTTTGGTATGTATTTTAGTGGTTTATACCTTGGATATATGAACAGAACTTATACACTTGAAGAAGATTCAGAAACCGAATTTACAGAAATATCTGAGCAAGAATGGTCTTCCGGAACTGATTCATCAGAATCAAGTGGAACCAAAGTTTTTCTTTGTGATGTAACAACATCAATCCAGGATATAATGATTGGATTTCGTGGATGGACCAAAGGCAAAATCGACTCTAAAATTTTTTATTTCTCATGGAGAACAGTTAAATGGGAAACAGAGGATAGTAATGATGAACCCATAAAATATTCTGGTCCATGTATTGGTTTTCAAAATAAATGGGCAATTGATATAAAACAATCACCTCTTGATTTCCTGGTCAATCTCGGACTCCATGGATCTTATTTAAGCTATGAAGAACCTGCAGGATTTACTGGTGATGTAATGGCAATTTTCGGCGGAGGAGAATTCGGTTTGGGATTACAATTGAAAAAGATTGGATTATATTTCATGATTAATTATATTGTAGATATATTTTATACGAAAAAAGAATTTGATAGTCAGGAAACAGTTTTATCAGTTAATTATGATGTTGTAAACAATAACTCTATTACAGAGGTTATGAAAGGGCTTGAAATCCGTCTGGGTTATACCTTTGACATGCAGGCCCTCTTAAATTAAATACTGAAAAAGGGGACAGGCTACTTTTTTCTTTATATCCCATTTAATTAAACCTCTGTCGGAATTCTTCAACATAAGGAATTCGAGATTCTATTCCAATAAATATAATAGTATCATCTCTGGATTGAGTATAAGATATTTTTAATGGTAATAATGGAGAATTCACTCTTAATCCAAAAGCAATTCCTGTGTCTTTACTATAATCATCATTAAAAATATTTAAAATATCATATAATTGTAAATTTATAAAAACCCAAATAATATTTTTCCTTATTGGAATTCGAAGTTCATTTTTTAAGTTGACTAAAATATCTTTGTCATCAAATATCATAATCATACTTTACTGTGAGTTCTTGTGAAGTTAGTTTCTCGATGGTTTTTTGTATTTCCTGTAATCTACTATTAGCAGGTATAATTAAACTTGTATCTGCTTTTGGTCTAAATAATTGAAAAAATAATTTTTCTTTTTTAATATATTGGTTGACATTGTAGACATATTTGTTATTATTGTTATATGATCATTTGGGATGCAGAAAAGAACAAAAAATTGAAAAAAGAAAGAAATATTTCTTTTGAAGAAGTTGTTAATATAATTGAAAATCAAGATTATATCACTATTAAAAGGAACCCTAATAAAAAAAGACAAAAAATATTTATACTTGAATTAAATAATTATATTCATGTAGTGCCATTTGTGATTGACAAAAATTATAATATTGTTTTAAAAACAATATTCCCTAGTAGAAAATTTAATAAAATATATGGAGGGGAAGAAAAATGAAAATAAACTTAAATAAATATGAACAGGAAATTGAAAATAATGCTGAAAAATTTGTAGATATTTCAAAGCAAGAAGAAAATAAAATAAAAAAAATAATCGAGAAATCAAGGATTAAAAGAAGCATTCATTTAAGATTAGATGAACAGGATTTATATGAATTAAAAAAAATAGCAAATCAAGAAGGTCTGCCATATCAAACATTAATCTCCAGTATATTACATAAATATATTACTAAACAGCTTATAGAACAAAAATATATTCCCCAAATATTAAAAGTATTAAAATAAAAAAATGTCAGTTCCCGCAATGTGATGAACACCCCAGAATCAATTTCCGAAATGTCTCACCCATAAGCAAGGTGAAGAAAAAAGGAAGCTTGTCCTCATCATTTCAGCCCCTCGCAATAATGCTCGGGGCTTACATTGGACTGCGGACAAGCTTCCTTTTTCGGTATGTTATGGCCATTCTATCAATTCGTAATGTTACAGCAATCCGTCATACCCCTTATGTTTCTGGCAATTCAGAATCAATTCCCGTAATGTATTCACCATAAGCAAGGTGATAGAGGCTCCACCTCACAACCTCACTCCTAAAGGTAAACAGTAAATATATCATCAGGACAATTGGTACATGGCAGTTCTAAATTCAAAAGCTCTTTTATTGGCTGGCTGTAATACTGTCCAGCTCTTTCATATTCATATCTGCTAACATAATTCAAAGGTTTCTTTAATTCAGCAAGCAGTCCCTGTTTGTTATACTTATACACAAACACTTTATCAGCACCAACAATACCAGGTAGTTGTACAATAATTATAGCAGCATCAAAATGAAACTGCTCTTTATCTCCATCACCATCTCCATCCATATACTTATAATAAGCAGTTCTGAAATATTCTTCTGTCCGTTTTTTCACTGCATTATCATAAACTTCTTTTTTTGTAACAACATTATTTGCATCAAGAAGCAAAAAATTAATAATAGATTGTTCAGGTGGTGGCTCTGGTGGATCATCAGGGTCATAACCTACTTCAAAATGATTCTCTTTTGTGTATGTGTATCTTACTGATAATCCATACTCATCTTCAATCCTGTTTAGTTGCTTATATTCATCAGCATTGTAATCATAAGAAACTGTTTGATTCAATTCATTTTTAGCAGATGATAAATATTCTCCACTATAGGTATAATTCCTTTCTAAAGTTTCACTATCACCAGGATAAGAGATTTTAGTAATCTTTCCACTTGAATAAGAAAAGATAATTTCCCTTCCACAGGAATCAATAATCCTCTCAATCTGATGTGTGCCAGCCTTATAAATAATCTGGATTGAATTGCCGTACTTGTCTTCAATTCTTGAAAGATATGCAATGTCTTTTTTTACTCTTTGATGAGTAGGATGGTCTTCATCGACTTGGTTATAATCAACCTGAAATATTGCTTTCTGGTGATGAGTAAAAACGTATTTAACACCAGAAGCTGATATTAGAGTATATGTATCTGTTCCATTGTCATAGAAGAACTTATAATTTCTCTTTTTAATCACATCTTCATTTTTAATATCCTGTGCATCATAACCAGTAACATCCCATTCACCAAAATTATTTTGTATTGCTTTTAAATCATTATACTTTGTATGGTCATCACTTAATCCTGCATGAAAATCATCTTTATAATCTTTTTCATACAATAAATTCCCTGATTCAGATGTTCTTATTAAAGCTTTGTATTTCCAGTAATATCTCTTGTTTTCTTCTCCGCCTTCACCTTGATGAGAAGTATCCTGTAAATATAATTCATAAAGATAGATTTTACTAAATCCATTAATACTAATCTGCCAATCTTCTCCAAAATCTTTTTGTTGTGAATCAAGAAAATGATTTATAGTGCTTATATCAAAATTCTCATTAATAATTCTTTTATAATCTGTCCTATATTTTTCAACATCTACAAAATTATCTCTGAAATACCCATTAACAGCTACCTGCCATTCAGAAGAACCAAATTCAAATTCACTAAAATCAGCTCCAAGTGAAACACCAAAAGTAAATTTTACATTATAAGAAAAATAGTTTATTTTAGGAAATAAAAAATTTACATAATTATCAATAATACCTGTGGATTTTTGCTGTTCCCGTATTTTAGAAGAATAACTTCTATTTATATTTAGAGAAAGTAAGCCTTTGCCTGGAAGAGAAATATCTGGAGAGACTATATTTAAATCACATGTTTGTTTATTGATTTTTCCAAAAGGATTAAGGATATTTTGAAAATGATAAACTTCAGGAGTTGTTGGGGATTCTACAGTAGAATTAGGTATAAAATCAGCATAAATTATTTTTGTAAATAAAAAAAATATAGATATAAAGATTAGTTTATATTTCATATTTTATTTTCTGATTGATTTTTCTTTCTTTATGATATTTAATTATTATTCTAATAACTGTAATAAGTTCTTTTAGTGATTCTTCAGGTGAATTTCCTTCTGCAAATGCTCCTTGAATTAATGGACATTTTGCTATATATGTATCCTGGTCATAAGTGATTAATATAGGAACTTCTAAAAGCTTCATTTTGGTTACTCCTTTAAAATGTTTTAAATTTTTAATTATGGGTTCTTATTTGCGGGTTCGATGCATCGTCATCGAAGGTGAAATCGAACCCCTACAAATCAGACTTATGGGACAACCTCAATTAATTCTACAATTCAGATACTGATAATCTTTTGTATTTTGACTTTGGATATTCTTTTATGATTTTTTTGAAAATTTTAATATGTTTAATATTGTTTTGATATTTTAAAGATTTTGCAAAGTAAAAATAATATTCCGGTTTATTTTTTGATTCTGAAAATTCTTGCAAGAGTTTATTGTATAATTCTTCAGATTTTTTATAGTTCTTTGTAATAAAATAAATTTTAGCCTGATTATAAACAGCTATTTCTTTGTTTTTATTAGTAGAAATTTCTGCTGCAAGGGAGAATGATTTTATTGCTGATTCTGGTTTCCATAATTCATATTGGGATTTTCCAAGAATTATTAAAATATTATATTTTTGATTTTCTGGAAGATTGTCAGTTTCTTTAATTATTTTTTTACAAAGAGACTCTGTTTGAGCAAATTTTTTCTGTTTAAATAATGTATTTAGTACCTGAATGTCATTGCTTGGGTCAGAATATAATAAACTATTAAAGAAGATAATCCCAAAAAAAAGAAGATATGTTTTTATATGATTTTTCATGTGCTTATCCTTATATCTTAACAGCTATAATTGAATCTGTCACATAACTATGATTTTAATAAAAAATATAGAAATTTGATTCCATCTTTAAATGACGATGCATCAAATCCATAAATAAAGACTTTAAAAACGGGTTTGATAAATCAAACCCCTACAAATATTAATTATGCAACAACCCCAGTTTAAATAATATAAAATATAATCAAAAAGTCAACTTATTTAACTTGACTTTGAGAAATAAATTAGTATTATATAACTTTAGATAAAATAGAAGGTGGTATTTAAATGAAATTTAATATAATTTTAGAGAAGGCAGAAGAAGGGGGATATAATGTTAAAGTACCTGCTTTAGATGGTTGTTTTACCCAGGGGGAAACTATTGAAGATGCTGTTATAAATGCAAAAGAGGCAATTGCTTGTTATTTAGAGGGATTAGAGAAAGTTAATCAGATAAAGACCAAACCAAATGCTATAAAAAAAGAAGTTGAGCTTGTATTATGAGTAAAGTTTTTTCTGGAAAAGAAGTTATTAAAGCATTAAGAAGGATTGGGTATATTATTGATCATCAGAGAGGAAGTCATATATTTCTACATAATTTAAAAAGGAATATTTCTGTTATTGTTCCAAATCATAAAACATTAAAAAAAGGGACGTTTAATAGTATTATAAAAAAAGTTAGGATAACTGTTGAAGAATTAAAAAAATTACTTTAAAACTTGTTATTATTCATCTTTATGTAATAATATTATGCAAATTAAAATTTACAAAAGTAAGTTAATTCTTTTCTTGATTTTATTTTTATTGTCGTCCTATTTAAATGCTAACCCATTAAAAATAATAATAGGTGAAATTGAAACAGGGACAAGAGAAGTGCCTCGTGAAAGTGCTGATGGGATGGAGATTGTCATTTCCGGTGATGATGGAAAATTGTATGTGTTTAAAAATGATAGGACTATTTTAAGTTCGGACTGGCCTAAAAATTTTGGAAGTGAAAGAATTGTAACATCACCTTTCCTTTTTGATTATGATAAAAACAAGGAGAATGAAATTGCTGTTGGTACTGTAAATGATTCAGGGGAATATAAATTATATTTGATTAATAAAAATGGTGAAAATATAAGTTCTACTCCTGTTGATATTGGTTATGATATTGGGGCTGATATTATTTTAGAAGATATAAATCAGGATGGAAACCCGGAATGGATTGTTCCTGATAAGGCAGGGAAATTAAATGTCTTAGATTTTAATGGAACTTTATTTAAACAACTTACATTAGATGCTTCAGATAAACAACTTTTTGTTTCTTTGTATGATTTAAATAATGATGGAAATAAGGAATTAATTATAAGCTCAACTGGGGGAAAGTTATTTGTTTTAAAATATAATAATGAAACAAGTGATTTTAAAAATCTTACTGGATTTCCAAAAGATTTTATGGGTAAATCTTTTTATTCTTCTGCTTTTGTTTTTAATAATAATGAAGAGTTGAGAATAATTTTAGTTTCTTATAATTAATGGTGAAATTTTTATAATCAATCCTCTTAATGGGAATACTGAATTGAGTTTTTCTTTACCAGCAGGAGTAAAAGTAATATCATCTTCGATTATTGGTCAGTTTGACAGTGATGATGAAAAAGAAATTGCTGTTATTACAGTTGATGATAATTGTTTTATTTATGATTTAGATGGGAGTTTAGTTAAGAAATTAAATTCAGGATATGATTTTACAAAGAACAAATCATCAGGAAGGGATTTTAATGGTGATGAAAATCCAGAGATATTTAATTTAATAAATAGAAGTCATTTATGGTTGTACCAGATTGCAGCAGGTCAGAATGAATTAAGTGCAGTGGAATGGGGGGAATACAAACATTTGCCGGGAATTAAACTTTATGATGAAACAGCTTATGAAGACAAATTTTTCTCTCCTGATGGTGATGAAAATAAAGACTCTACTGATTTAGGGTATTTCAGGACATATAAAGAAAATGATGATAATTCAATTCTTTATACTTATTTAAGAATTTTTGATAAAGATAATTTGCTTGTAAAAAACATTCCTTTAAAAATAACTGATGAGCCTGGTTCAGGGAATGCTGCTAAAGTAGAATGGCGTGGATATGCTGATGAAGACTATAAAAATGGGGATTATACAAATGTCCCTGTAGTAGAGGGAGCATACAGATATGTTTATCATGTTGAATCAAAAGACAAACTGGAAATGAAAGAAATAACAGGTGAAATTTATTTAGATATTACTAAACCAGATATTTCCTGTAATATTTCAAATCCCTTATTTTTAAATGAATCAAAAGCAGGATATCCTGATTCAACAGATATTACAATTTCTATAAGTGATAATTCTCCAAAGATGACCAGTTTAAAAATCGAAATAATGGATAGAGATATAAAAACTGTTTATAGAACTTTTTTAGTTACAGGTACAAATCTTGATCTTAAATATGATGAAGAAGAAATGAAATGGAAAAAGAATGTAAGTATAACATGGAATGGGAAAGACCAGAATGGGATTTATGTAAATAATGATATTTACCAGATTAAAATCAGTGCTATTGATATAGCTGGAAATATAACAAATATTTCACCAGAAGATAATATTGTTTTTATTGGAATGACAGGAACAACAATTAATAGTAAATCTGTAGTGTGTTTGCCTTTTGTTATAACTCCTGATGAGCCAACAAAGAATGAGACTACTTTGCATTTTCATATTAAAAATGAGTTGATGAAATATGATAGTGAAATATTGGATGCTTTACCA
Organism: uncultured bacterium; assembly: GCA_965373035.1. Classification (GTDB taxonomy): domain Bacteria; phylum Spirochaetota; class JAHITG01; order JAHITG01; family JAHITG01; genus CBDVEP01. The sequence continues at coordinate 11,914 of CBDVEP010000033.1, read as the reverse complement.
GAAGATGTTTTTAAGGTAGATTTACAGGTTCAGGTTTATGGAAAGCATTTAAAATATATTGAAGCAACTGAAGAATGGATAGAAGAAACTGTTGATTTTGATATTGTTAATATAAGTAATTTTAATATTAGGCAGGAAAGTGTTACAATAGGAAATTTAACTTTTCAGGATGACTCTACTTTTGATATAATATGGAATGGAAAAGATTTAACAAATAAAACTGTTTATCCTGATGATTATACTTTAAGAATATATATAGAAGATACATTTGGAAATGAAGATAAAGCCAATGGTTATTGTATTGTTGCAACAACTTTACCTGAAATAACTTCTATTAAGTCAGAAGGGAATGGCTACTATAGAATTTATGGCAGGGCTAACCGGTTAAAAGGGTTTTCAGGTTATGAAATGTGGTATAGAAAAGATGGTGAAAGTGAATGGAAGCCTTTAAAAGTTCCAGAAGAAAGGCAGTCTAAAGCTGACTCATTATATCCTGATTCTAATAAATCTATCCGACCAGTTACAGGGGAAAATGGCACACTGGCATTATGGGATACTTTTGGTCTGGATAATGGTGATTATGAAATTAAATTACATATTATTGGTGAAGATGAGGATACTGATTGTATTAAAAATTGGACTATAAATAACGGAGTCTTAATAAGAGATATTGAATTATCCTCTGATGTTATTACCCCAAATGGAGATGGTATTAAAGACAGTGCTATTTTCTCTTTTAAAGTTTCCCAGGAAATTCATAATGTTAAAATTATTGTTAAAGATAAAGATAAAAATATTGTGGGTGAGATAAGTTTGGGAACAGTGTCAGGGAGTGAATATCCTTATGAAAAAAATTATGAATTTACCGGTAGTGTAAATGGTGATGAACTTAATGGAGAGTATTATTTAAGCTTAATATCAGATGAAGTAACACCCTCAGAAGAATTACCAATAATGATTGCACATAACACATCAGGTGGTGCTGGTTCTGTTGTTGAGATTAATTCACTACCTGTAGATGTAAATGGAAGTGTGTATGGAAAACAGGGGTATTTATATAGCTGGTGGGCAAGAGGGAATGGGAAACAGAGACCAAGAATGCAGGTTGAATGGGATTTAAAGGTGTTTGGGAAGCAGGATATAATACAGTATCCTAAGATACCGATTGATATAACAGGGGTTGAGAGATATACAAAGTTTGATTTCACAGATAGTACAGTTGAATATGCTCTTAAAGCAAAGTTTGACGGATGTTGGCCAGAGTCAGATTTTTACGATACTGATGTAAGAAATTTTTCTGTTTCTGAAGTTATAAATATTTATAAAGAGGCAGAAATAAATATAAGTTATTCAAAAGAATATAAAGATGATGATTTTGGAGAATCAGGAATCTGTGATAGAGATTTTATAGAAGATAAATGGTCATTGGAACGAATTGATTTTAAAAAAAATGGATATAACTATAATGAGCTAATAAATTTTAATTATTCACTTGGTTATAAAATAATATTTAATTTTGATAATTGTACATATGAGGGTGAGAAATTGTGGTATTGCAGTGATTATTGTAATTGTGAAAAAGCACCTACCCCTGATAGGGATATCCCAATAAAATATGGGGATTGGGCAGATAATTGTCCGAATTGGGTATGTCCTGTAATATGTGAAAAAAATGAAAAAGAAAAAGATAAAATTGTATTATTTTTTCACCCAATTACACTTAAAGACGAAATTTTTGCTACTTCTACTGATGATATTCATTCAGATGGTTACGATGCAATTTATCAGACTTCGCAGCAAAAATTTGTTTATCTTAGTAAAAAAGATGGAACTTATAGATTATATTTTGATAAATTTCGACTTTATTTTGATAATGAGTATAAACATATTTTATCTGATACTGATAGAGTTTTGGAATATGAGATAAAACATCTGAATTTTTCTTTTCCAAGATATTTTAAAGGTGAGAGTGAAAAACGAAATACAGAAAATTATATTACTATTGTGAATGATGTTGCTATAGAATCTGGCACTGATGAACGATATATGGAATTATCTGTAAATGCTGTATATACTGATGCTGTGCCATGGCCTTTGAAGAATGAGGTTGAATTTTATACTGTTGCTCCTAATGGGGTTTATTCAGAGATGAGCTGGCTTCAGGATAATGAGATTGCCATAACTTCTGTTGCTCAAAAAGGTAATCCTTTTAATATTCCTTCTATTTTAAATCTTAATAATGGTGGTGAAACTTTAATTATTTCTGATGATGTTTATGATATTGATGCTTTTATTTCAATGCAAAATGTAAAGATGCTTGATTCTGATGGGACTGTTATGGCAGATTCAGATGAGATGCCTGAATTAAAGCAATTTGTTTTATTTGATGTGGCTCCTTCTTCTGATAATAAAGATGCAGCAATAAATATTTCCTGTATAAAAGAATTAGACTGGGAAACTGATGGACAGATTACCGGTGGTATTGGGTTTATTTCTATGGATGATACAATCAATGTAGATTCTATTAATTCTGTGGGGCATTATGAATCCCAATCTACCCAGGGTTATAATGTGCCAGGTGATGTGGATTTCTCTTTATGGGATGTGCAGCTTCAAAATTTAAATAAAGATGAAAATCAATATGTTGAAATTGAGAATGTGGATAATAGTAGTCATAATATAACTATTAAAAGAACTGGAACTGGTGAAAATGTTAAGGAGATACTTAAAATTACAGGAACGGTTAATGTGGAAGGGTTTGAATATTATACTTTAGATATAGGCAGAAAAAATTTTTCAGGAGAAGGCTATCTCTGGTGGAAAAAGCAGAAAATATCAAATTTTGGGGATAAGTATAAAGGTAAAACTTTAATTAATAACGGGACAATTGCTTATATTGATATTACTGATTTAATTGATGGGAATTATACACTTCTTTTGACTGTTAAAGGTAATGAGGTTGTTGAAAGAAAGATTGATTTTAAGAAAGAGATACCTATACAAATGACAAATGTTGTTTTTTCTACTGATTCTTTTGACCCAGAACAGACTGATATTGTTATGCAGTTTGATTTATCTGAAGATAGTATAAAAGATGAGTTATGTGAAGGGGTTGTTATTTCTATAAGTAATTTAAGTATTGAAGATTTAAAATTCAAAATTAATTATGATGGGAAAATGGGGAAAAATATTGTTAGCTGGGATGGAAAGGATGATGAGGGGAATTATATGGTACCGGGTAATTATACTATAAGAATTACTGCTAACAATTATGGCGGGGGGACACCAGCGGTTTATGAGAAAGTTGTGGGGATTGTTGATGATTCTGTTGAAATAAGTGATTTTTATGTTACCCCTGATGAGATAGTAGTTTCTGGCAGTATTGGGAAAAATAAAGCAGGGATATTTTATAATTTATCAGAGAAACTTAATGAGGATGAAGATTGTAAGATTAAAATAATAGATGGAACAGAGAATATAATTAGAACTTTAAATGGAACTGGTGACAGAGGGACAAATTTTATTATATGGAATGGATATAAAGATGAAGATATTGAAATTGCTGGTGCCGGTGTTTATAAGATAAAGATTGAAGTTAAGGATAATGATGGTATAATAGATGAAAAGATAATAAACAATGCTATCACAGTGTTGAATTATAATCCCGGGGATTTACTGTCTTTAATTGACATAAATGAAGCAGATGGTGAAGATGGGAAAACAAATAATGTTATCCCTGGTAAAAATGGAACTTATTTTAACTGGAAAACAAAGGCATCAGGATGGAAGGCACCGAAAGAGGAATTTACAGCAAATGTTGTGGCAGAAGGCAAAGAGTATTGGGATATAAATTTTAATTGGACAGCAAGTGCAAATGCGATAGACACATGGGTGAGTTATGAACCACATATAGTTTATCCAGTAGATACATTCTATGCAGATCATAATCATCAAATTATAATTCAAAAACTATTTGGTCTTGGACAATCTTATATAAATGTTATTGAAGGTCATTCCTATTTAGTTTATCAAACATGTATATGGGATACTACTGCAGATGTGAAAGTATATGGATTATGTACAGTAATAGGGATGATTGTAAGTCCTATAGAATATGTTACTTATTACGAGACTGTTTATCCTGATAGAACAATTTCTGGCTCTGCATCAGGTTCTGCACAATTGGTTTATGAAAATGGGTTGTGGCGGCTTAAAAATAGTGCGGGTCAGGATATAGACAAAATAAATATATCATGGAGTTGGTCACCATCTCCTAATGGAACTGTGAGTGCTGTTAGTTTTAAAAATGTTAAAATTACTGTAACTACTTCTGATTATCCTACCTCAGGAGAGGAAAACACATATACACCTAATTTTCCTGATAAAGGGCTTTTAAGTGCAACTATTCTTGATAGCTCATCTTTTTCTGTAAGCAGATATAACAACGAATATCCACAAGATTGGACATCTCCTGCCCTGACATGGCATAAGTCTGCTACTGCTTTTGATGAGCCTGTTACTGAAATTTTACTTTTTTCTAAGACTAATGATGTTTATAATGATGATGATGAAAAACCTGCTATTTTTGGAAGAAATCATATTGGGCAGGAGATTTATCCTGAAAAATTTTTTGTCTCGGATAATAATAATCCTGATGTTACTGTCAGGTTTAAAACAGGTCAGGATCAGGTTTTTGTTACTGGCAGGGATGACCCTATTCTTGATGAGCTTAAGGTTGAAGCTATTTCTGAAAATTATGAAGACTGGGCATCTGTTGATGAGCCAATATTAGCAGATACTTCCGGTCATTTTACTGGTAATTTAATTATGCCTTTTTTTGAGGGCAGTGATAATATAAGTGCTGTAGATATTTTTAAACATAACAATAACAATGATGGAGCTTATTATAATCCTGAAGGGATAAATAAAGACTGTGAAATTAGAATTAGTTCTGTTGATATAGACCTTTTTAAAAAGAAAAGAGGTAAAGAAGTTTTAATCTCCAGTATTAAAGATAAATATGCTTTTAAAAATGATAATGAAATCCAAATTTTAAATGGCAATGATGAAATTTTACAAGAGGGTGAAGAATTAAGTTATACAAATATTCCTCAAAATAACAGGTTTGAAAGTTTTAAAGTTATTATTAATAAAGAGTTGGAAAGGAAATTTCTTATTGTTAAAGGTACTGCAACTTCCGGTGATACTTTTTCTGAATATTCTTTAGAATGGGGCAAAGGCGGAAATCCTACAATCTGGAATTTAATTAAATCATCATCTGATGCTGTTACTAATAATGAACTGGGAAAATGGGATATTACAGGGCTTTCAGGTATTTATAGTTTATTGCTAACAGTGAAAGATGATTCTTTTAATGTGGCACAGGCTAAAAGAACATTTCAGATTGGTAATTATATTGATGGGTCTGATATGTTTTTTGTTAAGTCCCCTTATGGTAAAGCCATGATGGCTCTTTCCCGCAATGCTTTAATTAATGGTGATGAAGTTTATATTAAACAAAGTGAAGAAAGCTTCATTGCTGTTGATGAGATTGTTTATGGTAAATATGAAGAGTTAGATTTGCCTGAGGAAGAATTTGTAGGAAATACTTATACTGACCAGGAAATTTCAGATGTAGGTGCTATTTCCTTGGAAAGAATAAAATTAGGTAATGAAGCAGGGATTAGCATTGCTAACAGAGAAAATATTAAACAAACCTTTCAGTTAAATATTATTCCTACTCCCGGGTGGTCTGATAATCCAAAAGAAATTGACAGCACTCATATTTTAATAAATGAAATATACCTTGGTAATGAAATATTCCCTTTATCTGAAGAAGATGATGAGAAAAGTGAAAAATATTCTGAATTTATTGAATTGTATAATCCAATATCTTCTTCTGTTGATTTATCAGGCTATATTATTGGTGATGGAGAAGGTGAAGGAAAGATTCCTGATGGCATTATAATAAGTGCTACTAATTTTTTAATTATTGCCAGGGATGCTGATGCTTTTTTTGAAAAATTTGAATTTTATCCTGATTTAGAATGGGACCCTTATCAATATGATAATGAGAATAATCAGCAGGTTCCTGATTTAATCTTATTTAATAATGAAAAGCCTGTAATCAGTATGGAGCTTGATAACAAAGGAAGCGAGGTTATTTCGTTAATACCTAAATTACCTGATGAATATATTGATAAACCAGGAGGAGAATTTATCCAGGGTGATTATGTTTTTGATTTTAAACCTGATGGTTTAAGATTTGATTGGGATATTCCCCCAACTTTGATTTATAAAGGCAATACTAATGAATTACCTTCAGATGTTGATGTGAATACTTTACGATTGGCTTATATTAATGACAAGGATGAAGTAGAGTTTTTAGATACTTCTTATGTTAATATTGATAAGCATGGTAATTTTACTATTAATGCTGAAGTTTATCATTTTTCTGAATATGCTTTAGTTGGTGGAGTTTTAAATCCTGCTGCACCTGTTCTGGATAAACTGCCGGAATATGCAACTGATTTAAGAATTGATATAAATGGGACAGCAGAAGATAATACTGTTGTTAAATTATATAGAAATTATTCTTTAGTTGGGAGTGAGGGTCAATATACTGAAACTAATAGTTCATTTTGTTTTAAAGATATTTTATTAGATGAAGGGGATAATATATTTTCAGCAAAAGCAGTTAATTATTTGGGGAAAGAAAGTAAGTATTCAGAAAAAGTAAAAATTATTTATGATAAGACAAAACCGGAAATTTTGTCTAAGTATATTGATGAGCCTGTATTTTCTCCAGATAATAATGGGATTAAAGATAAATGTAATATTGAATTTACTTTTTCAGAACCTGTAAATTATATTTTTTCTATTCAAGATAATACTGCAAAAGAAGTTTATTATGCTGTTTCTGAAGAATGGACTGATTCTGTAAAATTCAATATTGATTCAGATATTATTAATAAAGAAGGGGAATATTTTACATTTATTCAAGCCTATGATAAAGCAAATAATTATTTAAATCCCCTGGGTCTTAAGATTGTTTCAGATTTGACTCAACCTGGAATTTTACTGGTATTCCAAAGTAAAACAAATGTTTCATTTACAAAGGATAATATTTCAGATTTGGTGGAATTTAAATTTAAGTTAAATGATAATAATAGTGAAGAGCTTTATTCTGATATTAAAATAACTGATGCAAACAATAATGATATTTTTATCCTGACAAATGGTTTTATTAATAAAAATGAAGAACTTTCATTAATCTGGGATGGAAAAAATATATATGGTAATGCTGTCCCAGAAGGTGAATATAAAATCTCAGCAGCTTTACAGGATGAAGCAGGGAATGTTTCTGTCTTTACTATGGGGGCAGTCATAGTAGATAATACACCTCCTGAAGGATTAAATCTTGTTGAATTAAATAAGATTTATTTTAATAATAATGAAGCATTAAAGTATAGTTATGATATTAAAGAAGACTGCTTTGTTTCTGTTACAATTAATAATGAAAATGAAATAAATAATATTATTCATAATTTTTATACATTAAAAGGGGTTTATACTAATTCTTTTGTAACTGCACTTGAGGATGGCAATTATTTATTGAATTTTCAAATAAAAGATAAAACCGGGAATTTAAAAAATGTATCAAAAATGTTTATAATTGATTCTAAAATTCCTTTGGTAAATATTAATGAAAATATACTCGGGAATTATACAAATATAATAAAAATTTATGGTTCTGTAAATGATTTAAATATTAATAAAATTTCAATTGATTATCGTAAAATGAATGAAGATGTAACGGACTATCATAATCTTAATATTTTTCAGGGAAAAAACTTTTTTAATGAATTAATATATTCTTATGATACTTCATTTTGGAAAGGGCTTTATTTTATAAGAATTTTTGCTGAGGATAAAGCATATAATAGTACTCAAAAAGAATTTGGACCATATTTCTTTGAAGATAGTACTCCTTTATTGTATTTACCAAATTTAGTTTATAATATCTCAGAATCCATTAATATAAATTTTTATTTATATGATACTGCAAATATTGGTATTAAATATTATAATGAAGAAAATGATTTATTACTTGAAATTCCTGAACAGTTATTTCAGTCAGGATTAACTAATTTTTATTTTAATATAGATGAATCTCCTTTAAATCTGATAGAAGAAGGAAGTATTAAAATAGAGATAACTGCTCAAACTACAAATGGAACTATTGAGGAACAAAAATCTGAAATGAAAAACTTAATAGTAAATATTGACAGGAAAAAACCTGTAGTGGAGATACAAAAACCAGAAGATTTTGCAAAAGTAAACAGTGATTTTGATATTACAGGAACTGTCCATGATGAAAATTTGAAAAAATATATTGTATCTTTAATCTCTTTAAAGAATGGAATAATAGGTGATTTGTTTATAGGTAATGAAAACATTATAAGCAATACAATTGCCTCAATATACTTAAAGGATTATATTGGTGAATATATTTTAAGAGTAAAAGCAGAAGATACTTTTGGAAATCTTGAAGAAAAAGAAATTAATATTTTTATTGATGATTCAAGCCCGGTATTAAAAATAATTTCACCTGATTATTTAACTTATATTAATAATAATTTTAATATGAATATTTTTATTCAGGATCCATTTAAAAATACATACAAAATATTTATTAAAACAGAAGCAGGTGAGTGGAATAAAATTTTATCATTTACTAATAAGGAGATTTATAATAATGTATTCATACCTGAAAATCAATTCCTGATTGATGGATTGTATAAATTAAAAGTAGAAAGGGAAGATAAGAATATTAATACTGAAACCGCTTATATTATTGATAGAGTGCTTCCAGAAATAAGTTTTGAATATATAGATACTAATGAAAATTTCCAATTTAATTATTCTGCTAATGATGATAATTTAGATTATTATAGTATTATAAATGTTGAGAATAATCAGGAGATAATAAGTGGAAATGCAAATACAGAAACTGCTAAAATTTTTAAGATAAATAAACAGGATTTTAATGGCATGCAAACATTTAGATTAACTGCTTATGATAAAGCTAACAATCTAAATAGCAAAGACTTAATAATTGATTTTTCAGACCCGGAAGTAAAAATTGTTCTGCCTGTACCTGAAAGCAAGCATAATAATCTACTGCCTGTAAAATTTAATGTTTCAGGAAATATTTATAATCTGAATTTTAAAATTTTAATTGAGAATATAATTTTTCAATCTAATTTAAGTAAAGGGGATATAGACAGTTCAACTTATAGTAATTCTTTTAATTTAAGTAATTTAGATGAGGAAATTTATAATTTACAGGTATTAATTTATAATAATGAAAATTTAATTACTCATGATAAAATTCAGATTGAAGTAGATAGAACAGTTCTTATCTCAGATATTGTATTAAATCCGCCTTATGGACAGGATAACCTATCTGAAGATCAGGGGATGATGTTTGAATATAAATCCTATGAAAGGCTGTATTTAAATACTTATATTTACAGGAAAACAGACAATCAAAATATTATTAGTTTTAAGGATAATAAATTTCTTCCTGTTGATTCATACAAGGAAGTATGGGATTTACGGGATAGAAATGGTGTAAAAGTTGATGAAGATGTATATGTGTTTAAAATCGAAGCAGCAGATGAGGCTGGAAATCAGACAAATTTAATTAAAGAATTCTTTATTGGTGAACGAAATAATATGCCTGATTACTCCTCACCACAAACTACACTTACACATAATAGTGAGCCTTATTATAATAATCCGGTAAAAAATGAACTGGTTATTGTGCCGGGTAGTTCAATATATTTAAATGCAGAAGATATTCAAACCGGAGATGATTTATATGCTTCTGGTGTGGAATATACTTATTTCAATACTAATGATGTGGATTTTCAAATATATGCTATACCGATTATCCTGCCTGAAAATATTTATACATTTAAATTTTATAGTATTGATTATGCTTATAATAAAGAAGACACTCATAATGTTTCATTAATCATAGATGGTTCGCCTCCTCAATGTCAAATTAATGCCCCGGTTCATCTTGAATGTATAAAAAGCAATTATGGAATAAGAGGAACAGTAAAGGATGCTTCCCTTTCTCAATATACATTAGAATATGGAGATGGGGTATCTCCATTGACCTGGAATGTGATTTATCAAACAGATATTACTGATGATATTTTGCCTTTAATAAGTAATGAAATAATTGAATATTTGGATACAACTCAACTGGCAGATGGAGTTTATTCAATAAGATTAACAGCAGAAGATAAATTGGAAAATAAAAGTGAAAGTAAAATAATAGTAACAATAGATAATACTGTGCCTGAATGTGAAATAACTTCTCCAGTAGATTATTTTAATGCAACAGCTAATAATACAATTACTTTACAGGGAACAGCAAAGGATTTAAATTTTAAATCTTATTCAATTTATATTGGCAGTGGTGAGAAACCTTCTGAATGGGTACTGGCAAATAATTATTATGTCTCAGTAGATAATGACATATTAGCAGATGTGAATTTAAAAGATTGGTGGGGGATTATATCTATAAAACTTGTTGTAGAGGATAAAGCTGGGAATATTGAAGAAGATATGGTTAAAGTTAAACGAATCCCATCTGTCTGGATTAATGAAGTAAATCCGCAAGGTTTATCAGAAGATGAAGGTGATTGGGCTGAAATTTATTGTTTTAAAAATATGGTAGTTGATTTAAAGGATTTTATTTTAACAGATTTAGATGGTATAGATACAAAATTTGCTGATTCAAAAGTTAGTATTCATTCCAATCAATATGTTGTTGTGCACTGGGAAGATGGTGTTGATGAGACTGATGATGTTAGTGACTTAAATGGAAATGGATATATTGATTTATATGTTTCTGATACTGAATTGACTAAAACTGATGATCAATTAGTTTTAAAAATAAATGATTTAGTTGTAGATGCAGTAATCTGGAGTGATTATGATGGAGGTATGCCTTCTTCAGAAGTATCAGATGCCAATTTACTTGTGAATATAGGAGAATGGATTGGAGAGTATAGTATAAGTAATCAAAAATATTCTGTAAGATTAGGTACTAATAAAAAAGGGGCCATAGGAAGAATACCATATAAGGATAATAACATTAAAGATGATTGGATATTCTTTGAAATCGGATCACCTGGGAAAGCTAATGATATTACACCTCCTATAACAATTTGTGATTATACAAATTCAGGAGAATGGGTGAATTATGATGTTTTGATAAAACTTACGGCAGAAGATCCATTAGTTGATGGTTTTGCATCAGGTGTGGATTATACCATGTTTATGATTGTGAATTACAATGAACCTCCTGACCTAACACCTGACATCTATAATTTAACATCTATTGTAAAGGGGCAGGGATTGGTTCTGCCGCCTATAACTGATGAAGGCATTCATCGAGTCTGTTTCTGGAGTTTGGATAAGGTAGGCAACAAAGAGTATGCTTCAACTAATTATTCTTCTGTTATTTCAAATTTTCTTGTCATTGCGAGGGACTCAAGTCCCGAAGCAATCTCAAATTATATTACAACTAATGTGGTTTGGGTGATGATTGATAAGACAATGCCTATGATTGATATAACAGGGGTGGAGAATAATCAGGCATATACACAGAATAGGACTGTTGATATAAGTATATCTGATAGGCATCTGGATAGAATAGGAGTTGAAGTACTAAGGTTTCAGGGAATAATGGGAGTAAAGCAGGGAGAAGGTAAAATTGTATATAATGTTGACTGGACTAATGATAATTTATTAAAAATTAAAGATTTAAGATTAAAAATTACAAATGATGGAGTTTATGAAATTAAAGTATCTGCCAGTGATTTAGCAGGGA
>CBDVEP010000032.1:0-22154 GCA_965373035.1 uncultured bacterium | reverse complement strand
TTAAAACTTTCTAAAATTGCTAGTTTTGGTATTGAACCGCTTTTTGGTTATTTATGGGGAAAAAATATAGAGTATAAAAATTTAAGGTTTATTATTGAAGGAAGGAAGAGAAGATTGAAACAGAGTAAAATTAAGGAGCTATTAAGAGAGACTTATGTTTGATACAGCCATTATTGGAAATTTACAGGAGATTTTGCCATTTAGAGTTATGGGGTTTTTAATTCATCCGATGGATGATCTGACAAAAGAGCAGAATATTAATTCAGTTCTTAAGAATATATTATTAGAAAATCATAAAGTTATATTTGTAACAGAAGAGTTTTATGACATAACAGCAGAAATACTTGAATCATTAAGGTTTTCACAAAAAGAGAATTTACCTGTTATTATACCGATTACTAATGGAATAGAATTTAAAGATACTGGAAAAAAACAGCTTAAGCAGTTAGTAGAGCGAGCAATAGGTATTGATATTTTCAAGGAACAATGAAATTGAAGAATTAGCCACAGAGACACAGAGTTACAGAGAAATAAAAAAATATTTCTAAAATTTTAAAAAATATAATATTATCTCTGTGACTCTGTGTCTCTGTGGCATTTTAGATAGCATTCAACTTAAACATTATTTTTGGAGGAATAGATGAAGGAAGGAAAGATAATAAAAGTTGCAGGTCCTTTGGTTGTAGCAGAAAGTATGGAATTAGCCAGGATGTATGATGTAGTAGAAGTAGGTGAACAGAAATTAATTGGTGAAATTGTAGAATTAAGAGAAGATAGAGCATCTATTCAGGTTTATGAAGAAACAGGTGGTCTTGGTGTGGGAGATCCTGTTGTTTCAACAGGGGAGCCTTTATCTGTTGATTTAGGCCCTGGAATTATTGAATCTTTTTATGATGGAATTCAGCGTCCCCTTGAAAAATTAAAAGAAACAGCAGGTGATTATATTACCAGGGGAATTAAAGTTTTATCACTTGATACCTCTAAAAAATGGAAATTTGCACCAATAAAAAAAGAAGGCGATGAAGTAAGTGAAGGGTCCATTGTTGGAGTTGTTGATGAGACAGTTTTGGTTAAACATAAAATAATGGTTCCTGTTGGAATTAATGGTAAAATAAAAGAAATAAAATCAGGAGAATTCACCTTAAATGATATTATTGCTGTAATTATAGATGAAAAAAACAATAAAGAACATCCTGTTACTTTAAAACAAAGATGGCCGGTTAGAAAGGGGAGACCCTATAAAGAAAAGATACCGCCTGATATCCCCTTAATAACAGGACAGCGAGTTATTGATGCATTTTTTCCGGTTGCAAAAGGAGGTACAGCCTGTGTGCCTGGACCATTTGGAAGCGGTAAGACCATTATTCAGCATCAATTAGCAAAATGGGCAGATGCAGAAATTATTGTTTATATAGGCTGTGGTGAACGCGGAAATGAGATGACAGATGTATTAATGGAATTTCCTGAGTTAAAGGATCCCAGAAGCGGTGAGCCATTGATGAAAAGAACTGTACTGATTGCCAATACATCTAATATGCCTGTTGCAGCACGAGAAGCTTCTGTTTATACTGGTGTGACTATTGCAGAATATTTCAGGGATATGGGTTACAGTGTTGCTGTTATGGCGGATTCGACCTCAAGGTGGGCAGAAGCTATGAGAGAGATGTCCGGCAGGCTGGAAGAGATGCCAGGAGAGGAGGGTTATCCAGCTTATCTTTCAAGAAGAATTGCTGAATTTTATGAAAGATCTGGATGTGTGAAATGTTTAAGTAAAGAAGATGAAGATAGGGAAGGGGCATTGACTATTGTTGGAGCTGTTTCTCCGCCAGGTGGAGATTTATCAGATCCTGTAGTACAGGCTACTTTGCGAGTTGTAAGAGTTTTTTGGGGTCTTGATGATAAGCTGGCTTACAAAAGGCATTTCCCAGCTATTAACTGGCTGACAAGTTATACGCTTTATGAGGGTGCATTTGATGAGTATTATAAAAAAGAAATTGGTGAAGAGTGGCAGGAAATGATTAAGTTGGCCATGCGAATATTACAGGATGAAGCTGATCTGGAAGAGATTGCCCGGCTGGTTGGTCTTGATGCTCTCTCACCTGAAAATAGATTAATTATGGAAACAGCACGAAGTATCAGGGAAGATTTTCTTCATCAGAATGCTTTTCATCCAGTAGATACTTTTACCTCATTTCAAAAGCAATTTAAAATGATGGAATTAATTATTTTTTTCCATGAATTTGCAGAAAAAGCAGTAAAGAATAATATTAATATTCAGAAAATTAGTCAATTACCTATCAGGGAAAGTGTTGCTCAAATAAAATTTGTCCCTGAAGATAAAATGGATGAAAAATTAGATGAGATAAAGAAAGAAATCAGCAGGAGTTTTGAAGATTTAGAAAAGGAGTTATCCAATGCTTAAAGAATATTATACTGTTTCGGAAATAGTCGGACCACTTATGATTGTTGAAAAAATAAAAGGCGTTAAATATGAAGAGCTTGTTGAGATTGAACTGCCTGATGGGGAGATTCGTAATGGAAAAGTTTTAGAAGTTCATAATGACAGGGCACTTGTCCAGTTATTTCAGGATGCAAGAGGATTAAATGTTCAATCATCAAAGATAAGGTTTCTGGGGAAAGGTGTAGAGATTGCATTGTCAAAAGATATACTTGGTAGAATTTTTGATGGACAGGGAAGACCAATAGATAATGGCCCTGCTATTTTACCGGATGTAAAAAGAGATATTAATGGGTCACCTATTAATCCTTATGCAAGAGATTATCCTGATGAATTTATTCAGACAGGTATTTCAACTATAGATGGATTAAATACCTGTGTAAGAGGGCAGAAATTACCTATTTTTTCAGGTTCAGGTTTGACTCATAATCAAATGGCAGCCCAGATTGCAAGGCAGGCTAAGGTTTTAGGGTCAAAGATGAGTTTTGCTGTTGTTTTTGCTGCCATGGGAATTACTTATGGTGAGGCGAATTTTTTTATTGAAGATTTTCGTAAAACTGGATCATTAGAGAGGACTGTATTGTTTATTAACCTTGCAGATGACCCTGCAATTGAGAGGATAACCACCCCAAGAATGGCTTTAACAGTAGCTGAGTACCTTGCCTTTGACCTAGATATGCACGTTCTTGTTATTTTAACAGATATGACAAATTATTGTGAAGCTTTACGTGAGGTTTCTGCTGCAAGAAAAGAGATTCCCGGCAGAAGAGGTTATCCAGGATATCTTTATACGGACTTATCAACTATATATGAAAGAGCAGGTAGAATTAAAAACAAGAAAGGTTCTATCACTCAAATACCAGTTTTAACAATGCCGGAGGATGATAAGACACATCCAATTCCTGATTTAACAGGATATATTACAGAGGGACAAATTGTCCTGAACCGTTCTTTACATAGAAAAGGACTTTATCCACCTGTAGATGTCCTGCAATCATTATCACGGTTAAAAGATAAGGGTATTGGGGAAGGAAAGACAAGAGAGGATCACAGTGACCTTTTTAACCAGCTTTTTGCTGCTTATGCCAGGGGATTGGAAGCAAGAGAACTGGAAGTTATACTGGGCGAAGCTGCATTAAGTGATATTGATAAACTTTATTATAAATTTGCTGATCAGTTTGAGGAAAGATATATACAGCAGGGAGAAAATGAAAACAGGACTATTGAAGAGACTCTTGATTTAGGATGGGAGCTTCTGTCAATGCTGCCAAGAATGGAGTTGAAACGAGTCCGGCCGGAATATCTGGAAAAGTATCTTAAGAAATTTCAGAAAAGTACAAAGGAATAAATTTGTTAAATTATATGAAACCACAGACGAAGTGCCCTTTAGGGTATTAACACAGATTAACACTGTTTAAAAAATTCTGTGTTAATCTGTGTTAATCTGTGGTTAATCTGTGGTTAATCTGTGGTTAATAATTTTGATGGTTCGAGTTATGAAACCCGAACCATCGGACTTAATGGAATAGTTAAAAAAGGAGAAAGATTTGAAATTAGAAGTCAGTTCAACTAGGATGGAATTGTTGAGGCTTAAGAAAAGATTAGCTCTTGCAAAAAGAGGACATAAATTATTAAAAGATAAACAGGATGAATTAATGCGGAAGTTCCTGGGATTTGTTAATAAGAATAAAGAAATAAGAATAAATCTGGATATAGAATTAAATAAATTTTATGAAAATTATTATGCTACTACAGTAGAATATGATAGCAGACAAATTAAATCCATGTTTTACCTTTCAGATACTCAACTTAAAATAGATGAGGAGCTGGAACCTGTTATGAATTTAAGGTTGCCTCATTTTACTGTTAATCTTGAAGGGGATATTCACTGTTTTGGTTTTACTGATGTTGATATTGACTTTGATATTCATTTAATGAAGTTAAGGGATTTAACAATTAAATTAATTGAATTAGCTGAAATTGAGAATAATGTAAAAGAATTAGCTCTTGAAATTGAAAAGACAAGAAGACGGGTTAATGCTTTAGAATATATTTTGATTCCAAACCTGGAAGAAACTATTCAATATATTGGTATGAAAATCGGAGAAGTGGAACGCTCTAATTTAACCAGGTTAATGAAAGTTAAAGAAATTGTAGAGAAACACTGATTCAGCATAAATGATTAATTTTATAAACCACTGATAAACACAGATAAACACAGATTTTATAAATTTTTATCTGTGTACATCTGTGTTAATCTGTGGTTTTATTAATAAAACATTAAAAATGGGGGATTTTTATGCCGATAAATAAATATAAAATTGTAGTTATTATAATTTTGCTTTTATGCTCGGGTTTAATATTATACATTTTAGAAAACAATAAACCTGTAAATAGATTTTTAATATTAAGTTTTTTAAATAACTATAAAACAGAATTTAATGTTATTAAAGTAAAGATAAGCGGTTGTGTCGAGCATCCGGGAAATTATAGTATAAAGCATGATAGGAAATTATGGAGTTTAATTAAAAAAGCAGGTGGATTATTGCCTTATGCTGGTAGAGTATCCTTTAATAGTATTTTAAAAGATGGAAAGGAATATTATATCCCTTATAGAAAATTAAGATCAGG
The DNA here is from genome assembly GCA_965373035.1 of uncultured bacterium. Lineage (GTDB taxonomy): Bacteria > Spirochaetota > JAHITG01 > JAHITG01 > JAHITG01 > CBDVEP01. Next base: position 17,065 of record CBDVEP010000032.1, on the reverse strand, counting down.
TGAAAGAGTTAATATTAATAAAGCTCCAGTTGAGATTTTATGTATGCTGCCGATGATAAATAAGAATGAGGCTTTAGAAATTTTGCAGTATCGATTGAAATATGAAAAATTTGAAAAAATTGAAGAATTAAAAGAAGTTTTTGGAATTGGTGAAAAAAAAATTGAATTATTAAAAAAATTTGTCATTATAGGAGAGTAACAATGGGTAATCAAGATTTACAAACAGAAGATATACATTTATCCACATCTGAACTTGATGACATTATTGACAGAGGTATTAAAGATATTGGTAGTATTTCTGATGATGATCTTCTGTCTGCAGAGGCGGATATTTCAGTGATTAAAGAAGAGCCTGTCCTTTCTTCTCTGGATACTTCAGAAGATATAAGTTCACTTGAAGAGCTAAGCACTATAGAAAGCAATATTGATGTATTGGAAAGTGATAAGGATCCTCTCTCCTCTTTTATAGATGAAACAGATAAAACTATTGAAAAATCAGGACCATCTACCAGGGGTAATGAGGTTCTTTTTACTGATAAGGAAGAACCATCTCCCTTAAAAATAATACCAGATGAGGGGGATGATGAAATTGTTATTGATGAGGAAACAGAGAAAATTGTTCATGACCAAATAAAAAGTAAAGAAAAAATTTCAGACGATGAGCATCAGGTTAATGTAGAAGATATTGAACTTGTTTCTTCTTCTGATACTGCTCCGATTGAGAGTACAGATAAATCTTTTTTTAATGAGGAAGAAGATGAGACTATCAGTTTATCTTCTAATGAGTTAAGTAATATATTGGAAGATACAGTAGAATCCAGTAAAGAGAATATCGAGGAAGTTCCTACAGTTGATTCAGTACTTGGTGAAAAAACTGAAGACATAGGAAGTGCTCCAGAACTGGAAGAAATAGGTGAAGCAGTTAAAGATATTGAATTAGCTGATGACACTACTTTGGATGATTTAACTGATACAGTTGGTGTAGATGTTGAGTCGCTTGAAGAATTAGATACTGAAACCCTTACTGAATTGGATGAGCCTTCACCTGGTTCAGTCAAGCCTCCAGAAGATGCGGCTGAAAAGTTAGTTGAGAAAGATACTACAGAGCTTGAAGAATTAGAAATAGATGAAATACCGATTTCATTAGAAGAGGAGAAAGGTGCTCCATCTACTGGTGATAAAGAAATGAAGTTGGAAGAGGGAAAACCAGTTGAAGAAATTTCCACAGAAGCTGCACAGGAGGAAAAGCTTACAACCGAGGGTGCAGAGCCTACGGCTGCATCATCCTTTTTTGAGGAAGATGAGGATGAGTCAATAAGTTTAACAGGTAATGAACTGGATGGTATTCTGCAGGGAGCTGAAGTAGTTGAAGAAGCACCTCCTGAAACAGCACAGGAGATTTCTTCTGAAGAATCCAGTGAAGAAGAAATTAGTATTGAAGATTTACATAAAGAACAGACCAGTACTGATATGCCGGCTATTCCTTTAGAAAAGGATATAGATAAAGAGCAATTAAAAAAAGTTATAAAATATTTAGATAATATGCTTGATAATTTACCGGAAGATAAAATTAAAGAATTTGCTGAATCTGAATATTATGAATTATATAATAAATTGCTGGATTCTTTGGGTGTTTAATTTAAAGGAGTAATTATGGGATTAAGGGATAAAGCCAGTGCGTATAAAGAAATCAGAGATAAGAGTTCTTTTTCCATTCCTTTAAATTCAATAAATTTTATTTTTGAATTATTCAATCGAAATATTAACCTTGCAGAAAATCTTGATGAAGCTTTAACAATATTTTACAGAACTGTTAAAGATTTTTTTAAGATAAATGCTGCTAATATATTAATAAAAAATTTTTCAGGCAGAAAATTCAGGACAGTAAAAAGTCTTGGTTTATCTGAAAAAACTGACAAAAATTTTATAATCGAAAAAAAAGAAGATACTTTCAATAATATCATTGAACTTGGGGAAAGTATGTTTATTCCTGATTTTCAGGAAATGAAAGTATTTAAAAAAGGGATAGCAAATGAGGATAAAGAAAAGATAAAATTTTTTTATTGTGTTCCTGTTAAATTAGGTAATAAATGTTTTGGATTTTTTAACGTATTCAGTAGTGATAATAATATAGATAAATTATCCAATGATTTTGTAAAAGCTTTGGCATATATACCTCTGGGATTACTGCCTTATATTATTAATAAAAGTAAATAATTCTAATGAAAATTCAATTGCCGGAATACATTGAAGTATTAGACACCCGAGATAATAATAATGATTTAAAAACAATCAGATATAAAAATAAATTTATTCACAGTTTATACAATCCCATAAAAGAAGCAGAAAATGAATTAGAAAAATATGATATTAATCAATATGATGTTATCATTATATTCGGATTAGGTATGGGGTATATTCTTACTACTTTGTATAGCAAATTAAAAAAAAAGAATACTAAAATTATTGCCATTGAATCAGAAAAACATTTCCGCCATTTTATTCCTTTTAAGAAGCAGGATAATATTATACTTTTTTTTAATGAAAATCCTGATAAGGTTTGTAATATTCTTTTTTCTTTTTTAAATCAATATTCCCTAAAAAAAATATTATTTATAGAATTAAATTCTTTAATGGATATAAACAGGAATTATTATAATGATATTAAAAATAAAATAAAAATACATTTAGAACAAAAAGTTGCTGATATTACAACTACTACTTATTGTAATGAACAATGGCTTTTTAACAGTTTTATTAATTTTCGTTTTTTAAAAAAACATATTTTTATTAATAACTTAAAAAATAAATTTAATAATTCAACAGGACTTTTAGTATCTTCCGGCCCTTCTGTGGAAGAAGATATACAATATATAAAAAATTTTAAAGGTATTATTTTTTCTCTTCCTCCTTCTGTAAATTGTTTATTAAAAAATAATATTATACCTGACTTTATTATTTTGGGTGATTCTAATTATTATAATCATTATCACCTCATGCGATCAAGAAGTTTGAACATTCCACTTTTAGCTGATTTATCCATTCATTATACTTTATTAAAAGCATGGAATGGACTAATAATATTATTCAGTTATAATATTCCAGGATTGGAGTTTTTTTATAAAAACCATAATATTGATTATATTCCTCAGGGGGGTACTGTGGCAAGTGTAGCAGTTTCTGCAATGAAGTATTTAGGATTTCAGAATATTGTATTATCAGGTCAGGATTTCGCGTATAAGGGTCTTAAACTTCATGTTAAGGGAAGCGGTTATGAGTATTTCCACATTAAAAAAAATAATAGATTTAAAAGCCTTTTTAACTTAAATTTTGAATTAATAAAAAATAATAAACTGGAATATAAAGATGGAAAAATAGTTGACCATAAATTAAGGCTTTATAAAGACTGGTTTGAAAAGTTAATAAAGACTATAAATATAAATATTATTGATAACAAAGCATCTGTCTCAAGAGAGAATAAAAAGGATGAAGTTTTATTTAAGGAAACAGCTTCAATCTCTATTGAAAAGGATTTAATGGAATTAAAAAAAGACTTAAGAAAGGCGCAGATTTATTTAAAGGACTCCCAGTATGATTTTTTAGAAAATTTAAAAAATAATAAGCAGCTCTATAATCTGATTAAAGGTTTTGCTGGTCAGGATTTTTTAAAAATTGAGCAGGGATTGGATATTAAAAAGAAAGAGTTTTTTCAAAACATAAAAATCGCTTTTGAGAAAATAGAATGGTTAATAGAGTATAATTTAAGAGATTGAGAATTATTTATTTTTATCAAAATGAATAATAAAAAATTTATATTAGAAAACGCGAGAAATAACAGCCCTACTTTGTATTATCTTGAAAATGGTGTAAAGAGATATCTTCACAGCCGATATGAACCGGAAAAAGAAGCAGAAGCTTTAATTAAAAATATTGATTTTTGTAGGTATGATTTTATTGTTGTTTTTGGTAATGGACTGGGTTATGTTTTAAGACAACTGATTTCTATTAAAGAGATAAAAAAGATTATTGTTATAGAAAAAGAGGAAATTCTTATCCAGAAATTTAAAGAAGCCGCAGGTAAAGAAAAAAAATTTGAAAAATTTGAAAAAGTAGATTTTTTAACAAAGCAATTAAGTGAAGATATTATTAACTTTATAGTCAGCAGGTTTAATTTAATGAATTATAAAGGATTTTATCTAATAGAGCTTCCCTCGATTGTTGCAATAGCTGCTTTTTATTATAATAATTTAAAAAAAAGTTTAAATGAAGCATTAGAAAGAAAGATTAATAATCAATTAACAGAATCACATCTGGGCATTTCTTTATTAAATAATTTTTTTAATAACATAAAAATTATAAAACAGTTCCAACTGCTTAAAATTAATAAAGAAAAAAGTAAAAAAAAGAGTATTGTTATTGTATCAGCAGGGCCATCCCTTATGCAGGATATAGAAGCTCTTAAAGTAATGCAAGATAATATTTTAATATTAACAGTAGATACAGCTTTAAAATATCTGTTGAAAAATGGAGTCATTCCGGATATGGTCTTTAGTTTAGACCCGCAGTATTTTAGTTATTTTCATTTTTACAATATTTCAATGCCGGAAAAAATAACAAACGTCTCAGATGTTTTTTCCGGATTTCCTTTATTGAAAAGTATGGATTTTTCTTTTATTATCAGTAAAAATTTTATTTCTAATCTTATTTTTGATAATGATGATTTAATGACTCATACTGGTGGTTCTGTTACAAATTTTATTTTTCAATTTGTATGTAATTATTTTTCTGAGATTGTTATGGTGGGGCTTGATTTATGTTATGACAGTCTTAATATGTATGTCCCGCATACCTATATAAATGATTTTTTTTTAAAAAAGAATAAAAAGAATAAAACTTTACAGAATTGTTATTTTTCTTTTTATGCTTTAAGAGCAAAAAGGGATATAACCTTTAAAAATAAGCAGTTTAAAACAACTTTTTCCATGATCAGCTATTATGATTGGCTGAAAAATAATTTGAAAGCTCGAAGTAATGTCAGTCTTTCGTCTAATTGCAGAGCTGATTTTCCAGATATAAAAAGAATTGATATTAAAAATATGAATTTACAAGAAAAAAATACAGATGTATTTTTTTATAAAAGTATTGATAAAAATAATATAATAAAAAAATTGCAAAAATTAAAAAATAACAGTGAGTTTATGGATCAACTGAGTAATCAGGTGCTTTTTACACAATATTTCAATAAATGGCAGGGATTTAGTGATGATTTTAAAAAAGAAACTTTTCAAAAAAGAAAGAAATATATTACAGAAAAAATTGAAATGTTAATATAAATATAGTATTATATAATTAAGGATATGAAAAAAAATATTGTTTTCTTTCTATTATTTATTACAGTAAATCTCAATGCTCAATTTAGATTAAGTGAAGTTCATAATAATACTTATATTATGAAAGCTGGTAGTCGCATCTGGCAGGAAGCAGTTGGCCAGGGATATGACATTGCTTTTGGCTCACAGGTTAAAACTGGGTTTCAGAGTACGGCTGAACTTTTAATAAATAAACATATTATTCTCTCTTTACGTGAAGATACAATCATAAAGATATATAAAACAACCAATGAATTTATTGTTGAACTCATTAAAGGAAGTGTAAATATAGCTTCCCAAAAAGATATATCTAATTTATGTGTTAAAAGTTTACTGGCAGAATTAAAAATTTTGTCTAAAAGCTCCTTAATTAAAAATATAAATAATAATTTATTAATATCTGTATTTGATAATAAGGTTTTAGCAAAAGTAAAAGATAATGATATATCCATTGGACAAGGTTATGGACTTGAGATAACACCAAAATTAGATGATCTCATACCCTTTCCATTGCCAAATTCTCCATTAGCTGAATTTCCTGCTGATAGATCCATTATTTCTGCAGGAATAAATTTAAAATGGACAACAATAAGTGAAGCAATATTATATAGAATAGAAATATCACTGGATAAAGATTTTATAAATGTAATTTTAAAAGATGAAATCAGCGCAAATATTTATTCTACAACTAATTTATCAGATGGTGAATATTACTGGAGAGTGTCAGCTATAAACAGAAAAAATCTTGAAGGAGCTTTTTTTGATTATGATAGTTTTTCCATTCAGAAGCAAGCTGGTACATCTTTGCTGATAAGTGAAAAGGAAGATGATGATGTAAAAATCTCTCCCCCGGATTATGATAAAAACATAGCTTCGCCTGAAAATACAATGAATAGCATAATAATGGGAAGTATTATATTGTTATCAGTTGTTATTTTAATTTTATTGTAAATTTCATTATATAAATTAAGGTTTTTTTCTTCTTTGAATCCTTAGTAAATATTTCAAGTCTTCTTTATCTTTTACTCTTGCTGCTGCTCTTTTCATTTTTATTAAATCTTTTAAAGAAGCAAAATAAGCATAATTTTTATCTATTTTAGCTCTTTTTTTATTTTTCCAGATTTTCTCAAATTTTACACCCTTAACAAAAGGATGTATATCAACTTCTAAAGTATATTGTCGAATTAGAATTTTCTTATTTAAAAAATCATCTATTTTTAAATCCTGTAAATTATATCCAAATTTATTTAAAGCCTGATAACATCGCCTTACATTATCATTTGTAGCTCTTATAAAGATATCTACATCTAAAGTCGCACGCACGTAACCATAAACAGGAAAAGCTGTAGCACCAATTATTACATAATCAACTTTATGTTCTTTTAATAATTTGATTAACCTTTCTAATTCCATTATTTTTCTCGATTGCTTTTATTTCCTCTGCTTTTTTAAAAAGTAAAGAAAATCTCTGTTTTTTATTTAATGAAAGAAAAAAATCAATTTCAAAATCAATTTTTTTTGCTTCATTTTCATGGTCTAAAATTAAAATTTTTGTTTTCATAATTTTTTGTTATTATTTTTTATATTATAATATATAAGTATAAAATCAAATTTTTTTTGTTTAAATTTTTATTTGATTTTGAAATGAATAATATTATGTTTTTATGCATATTTTAAAAACAGGAGAAAATGATGACATTTAAAAATAAGATTTCTTCATCAGAGATGGTCAAGATGCTAGATAGTGTAAAAAAAAGGATAGATTCCATAAAGAAAAAAGCCAGACCTTTAATAAAAAATGAGATTGAGTTGTTAACTCAAAACAGAAATTTTTCAACGGATTGGAGAAAAATAAAAATATCAGGAATAATTCATTTTGATAATATTAGAAATGTTACATTAATAGGTGATGTTATTATCTGTTCAAACAATGGAAAGCAAAAGTTTGATGAAATTGCTTTGCCCCCTGGTATATATTGTTCTACAATTCAGGATTCTATAATTGATGAAAATGTTTTAATCAAGGATGTGAAATTATTAAAAAATTATTATATTGGAAAAAATGCTTTACTTATTAATAATGGAATGATTATGTCTGATAAAAATCCTGTATATGGTAATGGAATAGAAATTTCAGTTGGTATAGAGACAGGAGGCAGGGATATTGCTTCTTATTCAGAACTAACTGTTGAAGAAGCAGAAAAATTGGCTTTATCCAGAGATAATAAAGCATTGTTAAAAGAATATAATACATTTATTAAGGAATATTTAAGAGAAATTAAATTTGAAAAAGCAATTATTTCAGACAGTGCAAGAGTTTTAAATAATAATGAAATAAACAATTCCTTAATTGGGAACTGCTCAGAAGTTTCAGGTATAACACTTATAAAGAATTCCACTGTTTTATCTAATAAAGATGAAGTAACGCAATTGCGGGATGGAGCTTATGTCAGTAATTCCATTATCCAGTGGGGATGTAAAGTTGTTTCTATGGGTATTGTTTCTGATTCTGTTTTAACGGAACATTCTTATGTCGAAAGACACGGGAAAGTTACGGATTCAATTATAGGGCCAAATACAGGTATTGGAGAGGGAGAAGTAACTGCTTCTCTTTTAGGTCCTTTTGTAGGGTTTCATCATCAGGCTCTTTTAATTGCAGCAATCTGGCCGGAAGGGAAAGGGAACATTGGGTATGGGGCTAATATTGGAAGTAATCATACATCCAGAGCTCCTGACCAGGAAGTTTTTCCTGGTGAAGGAATGTTTTTTGGGCTGGGAGTGAATATAAAATTTCCATCTAATTTTCAGAAAGCCCCTTATACTATTATTGCAACAGATGTTAGGACACTTCCTCAAAAGATTGAGTTTCCTTTTTCTTTAATAAGGTCTTCAATAAAGCATGTTAAGGAAATATCTTCTCTTTTAAATGAGATAATTCCAGCATGGGTTCTCTCTGATAATATATATTTCATAAAAAGGAATGAAGGAAAATATAAAAAAAGAAATAAAGCAAAACGAACAAAATTTGTCCTTGAGGTATTTAGACCGGATATTGTTGACCTGATGATCATGGCAAGAGACAAATTAAAGGCTATAGGCATAACAAAGGATATTTATCTTGAGAAAGACATTAAAGGTATTGGAAAAAATTATTTATTTGATGAACAAAGGCTGAAAGCAATAGATGCATATACTTTTTATATTCAATTTTATATTTTAATAAGCCTGAAAAATAAAATCAGTACAACATTAGAAAATACATCAAAAAAGATTGACTGGAATGTTTTACAGTCATCTTCAGATGATAAAAGATGGGAGCATGTCATGGAGATATTTGCAAATGAGTTTCCTGAAAAAATAAATTTAAAAGATTTTTTAAATATGCTGATAGAAATGGAAGAGAAAATAGCAGATGATGTAAAAAAAACAAAAGCAAAAGATGATAGGCGAGGAGAAAAAATAATATCAGATTATAAATATGCCTATGTGCATGCTGAAAATGATCCTTTTGTTAAGCAAACATACAAGGAACTGAAAATAATAAAAAAAGAGATAAAAGAGATAAGTGGACGGTGCGTCAATTTGTAACATTATTTTTTATTTATTAGTTGTTTAAATTACAATTTATATAATGTTACAAAGTGACGCACCGTCTCCATTAATGTTAAAATTCCGGCAGTTTTATATTTTCTTTTTCAATATCCTTGAAATATTTTACTGTTGCTACTTTCATCTCCATTGTTGCTTCATCATCAACTGCAATAATAGCATGCTCATGTAACTGCAGCATTGATATAGTCCACATATGATTTACCCCTTCTTCTACTACTTTTTGTAATGCATGGGCTTTTTTATATCCATTTACAATAATTAGAACTTCTTCTGCATCCATAACTGTTCCAACACCTACTGTTAAAGCTGTTTTAGGTACTTTATTAATGTCATTATCAAAGAACCTGGAATTTGCAAGCTGAGTATCATAAGTAAGTGTTTTAATTCGTGTCCTGCTTGTGAGTGATGAACCTGGCTCATTAAAAGCTATATGCCCGTCAGGTCCAATGCCTCCAAGAAACAGATGGATACCGCCTACTTTTTTAATTTTTTTTTCAAAGTCTTTACATTCTTTTTTAAGGTCTTTTGCATTGCCATTTAAAATATTGATATTTTCATGTGGAATATTTATGTGGCTGAAAAAGTAATGATTCATAAAATAATGATAACTTTCAGGATGATCTTCTGATATTCCTACATATTCATCCATGTTAAATGTAATAACATTTTGAAAAGAAAGCTTTCCTTCTTTATACAGTTTAACTAAATGCTGATATGTGCCAATTGGTGATGACCCTGTTGGTAATCCTAACACAAATGGGTTATCCTTGGTTGGATTAAAATCTTTAATTTTTTTAGCAACATAATAGGCAACCCATTTACTTAATGCCTGGTAATTGTTATGAATAATGATTCGCATAAATTTTTTCTCCTTAAATATAAGGGGACGATGCGTACTTTGTAACATTATAATATTTATATATTTAAATAGAATTTGATTTTAATAATGTTACAAAGTACGCACCGTCCCCTTAGCTTCTTTTAATCTCTTCAGAACTTTTTCTTTTCCCATAATAAGCATAATATCCATTAAATCAGGGGAGTTTAGTTTCCCGGTTAGCCCGGCTCTGATAGCTTGAAAATAGTCTTTTCTTTTTGTTGATGTATCAGTTGATGCTTTTTCTAATTGACCCATTATTTCATCTTTTGTCCAGTTTTTTATACTGTTTAGAGAATTAATAATTTTATTATAGGTATCTGTTAAATCAACTTTACTGAACAGTTTATTAATAACATCTTCTTCAAATTTAATCTCATCTATAAAGAAGAAATCCGAATAATAAAGTACATCCGGGAATGTTTTTATCCTATCACCGATTATTTCAACTATTTTTTTAAGATAGTCTTTATTTTTTTGTATGAATTCATTATCAATATATCCTTTGGTTTTTAAATAAGGGAGCACTGCTTCTGTTCGTTCATCTATATTTAGTTTCTGGATGTAATTTCCATTGAGCCATTGAAGTTTCTTATAATTAAAAATAGCAGGGTTCTTGCTGACTTTATCAATGGAGAATTTTTCAATAAGCTCTTCTGTAGTAAAAATTTCCTGGGAATCATCATACCCCCAGCCAAGCCTGGCTAAATAATTCCTAATTGCCTCAGGTAAAAATCCCAGCTCTTTGTACTGCAAAATTGCAGTAGCACCATGGCGTTTGCTTAATCGGGTTTTATCTTCTCCAAGGATCATTGGGAGGTGAGCAAATGTTGGGACTTCAAACCCAAGTGCTTTATAAAGGAGTATCTGCCTTGGTGTATTTGAGATATGGTCATCACCTCTTATGACAGTATCAATTTTCATTAAAGCATCATCACAAACCACGGCAAAATTATAAACCGGATACCCATCACTTTTTCTGATGATAAAATTATCAAACATGCCTGAGCTGATTTTAATTTCACCTTTTATCATATCATTAAAAATAATATCATCATTTCTATCCTGTTTAAGCCGTATAACAAAAGGATTATTATTTTTTAAGTTTTTTTCAATCTGTTCTTCTGAAAGATTGCGGCAGGTCTTATCATATTTGTAATTGGTTTTATTTTTTTTGGCTTCTTCTTTCTTTATTGAAAGTTTCTCATTTGTACAAAAACATCGGTAAGCTTTTTCCTCTTCAAGTAATCGGTTTAACTGCCGGTTATAAATATCAAGACGCTGGGATTGAAAATATGGGCCATAGCTTCCTTTTTTCCCCGGCCCTTCATCCCAGTCAAGCCCGAACCATTTTAAACCATCAAGAATAGTCTGTATAGATTCTTCTGTGGAACGCTGGATGTCTGTATCTTCTATTCTTAAGATAAATTTCCCTTTTTTCTGTTTAGCATAAAGCCAGTTATACAGGGCAGTTCTTGCTCCGCCTATATGAAGATACCCGGTTGGTGATGGTGCAAACCGTACTCGTGTTTCTTCCATAAAATTACCTCTTTTATTTTTTTAGCTCTTGTTTAATTTAATAATTATATTTATTATTTCCATTAAATATTTTTTTATTGACTTTTTTAATTTATTTGTTATTATATAGTTAATGGGTTATTCGGGTAAGCAAAACATTATAAAATAGTATATAATAAAAATTATTCATTAAATTTTGTTTTTAAATGATTACCCGAGTAATTTGCTCAATTAACAAGGTGAGCATGATGCTTTAGGCAAAGTATATGAATATTTCTTATGAATATACATTTATTATTTTTAAAATTATGGGGTTTAGAGCATTATTTATCTTTATTTTTTTTACAACAACGCTATGTGCCCAATTAGATACCAATGCTCCCTGGCCTATGTTTAAACAAAATTTGCAGCATACTGGTCAGACCAATGATAATGTATTAGGCCCAGAGAAAAATGTAGTTGCAAAGTGGAGCTATTTAACAGGTGATCGTATTAATGGGAGTTCTCCTGCGATTAGTCCGGATGGAACAATTTATATCGGAAGTAGTGACCATAAACTATATGCTTTTAATGCTGATGGTTCAATTAAATGGACTAACAGATTAGAATGGGCTGTTGGTAATTCTCCTGCAATAGGATCAGATAGTACAGTCTATGTTGGCAACTTTAATAAATTATATGCCTTTAATTCTGATGGTTCTATAAAATGGACTAATAGATTGAAAGGAACCATAAAGTCGCCAGCTATAGGTACTAATGATATTGTTTATATTGGTTCTCTTAGTGATAAAATATTATATGCACTTACCAATGGGGTTGTAATATGGTCTAATATAATTGAAGATGGAATCTATACTTGCCCTGCTATAGGTTTAGATGGGACAATTTATGTTGGTGGCTATGATGGAAAATTATATGCTTTTAATGCCAATGGCACTATAAAATGGACCAATAGATTAGGGAATTATCTTACTTCTCCGGCTATAGGATCTGATAATACTATTTATGTTGGCAGTGGACAAACAGATAGATTATATGCTATTACTAATGGAGCAGAAAAATGGTCATATTTAACAGGAGATGGAATCTGGTCCTCTCCTGCCGTAGGAGGGGATGGTACTATTTATTTTGGGAGTAATGATGATCATTTGTATGCTGTTAATGCTGATGGTTCTCCTAAATGGAATATTAACTTAGGGAATAATATATCCTCTTCACCAGCCATTAGTGCAGATAATACGGTTTTTATTGGATGCGGTTGGACATTATATGCTGTAACAAATGGGGCTGTTAAATGGTCTTATACAACAGGAAATACTATTAATGTTTCTCCTTCTATTGGACAGAATGAAATTATTTATTTTGGAAGTTATGATTATAAAGTTTATGCTTTATTTCAAAATACTGAACCTATATTAATATGGAGCAGTAATACAGGATACAGTAATGATGGAGTCCAGCCTGATGATGGATATAATGGTCAGTATTTTCGTTTTGAAGTAAAATATAAGGATATAGATAATGATAAACCTTCAACCAATCAGGTATGGGTTGATTTAGATGATAATGGCGTTTATGAAAATGATGAAAAATTTACAACGTATTCTAATTCAGGAACTTTTTATACTAATGGAATAATTTATACTAATTTAGTCCAGGCTTTTTATGCTGGTGATGGAATAATAAATTATAAATTTTATTTTACAGATAAATATGGTTATACCTCTTTACCATGTGCTCCATGTTCAAATCATAGTTTTACAGTAACTAATACTAATATCTCTCATCAATTATCTGTTACTAAAAATACAGATATTAATGGGATATGTGATAGCTATTCTAATAATATTGTAATGTCTATTCAGATATGGGACTCCAAGCATAACCATTATTTAACAGGATTTCAGGTAGGTAATGCCAGCAATATGAGTCAGGGTGTTGATATTACCAATGTTAAATTATGGTATGATGAAAATGAGAATTACCTATGGGATCAAACCGATATATTTGTTGCAGATTTAAAATGGGCTGGAATCAATCTATGGACTAATAATAATATTACATTTAATACAAGCTTATCGTATCCAAGAAATTTTCTTGTCACTATTGATATTTATACCAATGCCATAGTTTCTAATGCTTTTAAATCCTATATACCGGCAAAAGGAGTAAAATGTTCTGGAGGTACTAATACACCATTAACAGCTTTAACAAATCAAGGGACTATGATGATAGGACCATATTTAAATGTGAAAACAAATAGAAGCATACAAGCTGTATATAACAATTTTAATAATAATATTATAATGGCTGTGCGCATAACAGATTCATTTAAACATACTTTAACAGGATTTAAATTAGGGAATGCAGGTGATATGGTTCAGGGAAATGATATTACCAATATTAAAATCTGGCATGATAAAAATGGAAATTATTGGTGGGATGCTGGTGATATATATATAACCAATTTAATATGGAATGGGGTTAATTTATGGACAAACAATAATATTAATTTTACTAATAAATTATCCCCTTATATAAATATTGTGATTACTGCTGATTTCAGTATGACTGTTACTGAATCAAATACATTTCAAGCTTATATACCAAAAGACGGGGTTCAATGCAGTGGTGGCTACCATGCTCCTTCTGTTGGTGTTACAAATAATGGCGATGTTATGGTTGGACAGTTTATGGGTCCTGTTAATTTTGATTTAACACTTGGAGCTCCTGCTGTATCTGTCGGGGATATTAATAATGATGGTTATTTAGATATTATAGCAGCAGGATATAATTCCAGTGCTGTTTGGCCGGATAGAAATTTAAGAAAATATATTAATAATGGAGATAATACTTTTTCAGGTTCTGCATTTGGAATAGGTAAGGATAGAACAGCTATAGCTATTGGTGATATCAATAATGATGGTTATCTTGACCTTATCGTGTCAGGAGAAGTCACATCACTTTACTGGTATTTGAATAATGGAACAGGTAGTTTTGTATTTAAAGGGGCAGGAACTGGTGTTAGAGACGGTTGTGTTGTATTAGGAGATATTGATGGCGATGGTGATTTAGATTTAATAGCATCAGGAAATGGTGGAGGCGTAAATAGATTAGACAGATATATAAATGATGGAACAGGTGATTTTACTAATTCTATAAAAGCTTTTGGAATTGGAATTACTCGTTCTTCTATTGCCTTAGGAGATATTGATAATGATGGAGATATAGACTTAATTATCACTGGATATGATGGATCTGGATATAGATTAGATAAATATATTAATGATGGAAGTAGTACAAATTTTGCTGGTCCTTTTCCATTTGGAATAGGTATAGATATAGGTTCCATTGCTCTTGGAGATATTAATGCTGATGGTAATTTAGATTTAATTGTAAGTGGCTGGAATGGGAGTAGTGGTACCTTAAATAAATATATTAATGATGGTACAGGTAATTTTACAAGAACAGCATTTGCAAATGGGTTTAATGTTTCATCTCTTGCTTTGGGTGATATAGATAATGATGGTGATTTAGATTTTATAGTAACAGGAAATAGTGCTAATTATCTTTATAAATATATTAATGATGGTAGTGGCATATTTAATCGTAGTTCATTTTGTATTCATGTTGGCTGGAATGAAAGAGGCAGTATGGCATTGGGTGATTTAGATAATGATAATGATTTGGATTTAATTACAGCAGGGCAACGTACTGGTTGGCAATCACATCAATGTGTATTTAACCGTTATTATAATACAGAAAGAACACTGAATAATAAGCCTACAACACCTTTAGGATTAGATTTTACCAATGTAGCAGGATATTGGCGGTTATCATGGAATGCCTCAAGTGATGATTATACCTCTCAAGAAATATTGCGATATAAAGTTGCTTTTGGCACTATCACAGGAATCTATGATCTTTCTTCTACTAATATTGATTATCCTCGGGGTCAGGCTAATTTGGGAAATGTCTGTGTTGTAACAGGAACTTGGTATCAAACCAAAATATCTGATTGGAAAGATATTTATTGGAAAGTGTGCGCTATTGATACTTCTTTTATTCGATCTGATTATTCAACAGAAGTTAAAGCTGTTTTTCCAAGAGTGCATAATTTAACAAAATGGAAAGATTATAGTAGTATTAACTGTTCATTAGCAGAAGCAGATAACAATAATCATATCCAGGCAGATAAATGGAGTTTCCCTGAACAGGTAAATATAAATGGTTTTACTAATTTAATTCTGGAGTCAACAGAATGGCATCAAATGGTTATTATACAAATACATTTATTGCACCTTTAAATATTGCACAATATGGAGTGAAATTTTTAAATTCAAAGAATGTTACATTACAAGGGTTTACTATTAAGAATAGTACTAATGGTGTTTTTATAGAAGGAGGAGAATTAAATAAAATTATACATAATTTAATCATATCAAATAATGGATACAGTATTAAAATTAATAATAATAGCACAGCTAATAGTATTAAATCAAATATAAATGTATATAACAGTGGGGGGATAGAGATAAATAATTCAACAATATCAACATTATTTAGAAATGCTATTTATCATAATGATAAACATGGTATTTTTTTGGATGATGGAGATAATAATTATATTGTTAATAATTCAATAGCCAGTAATGGAATTACAACTGGTGATGGAATTTATATGAATAATGCAGATAATAATATAATAAAAAATAATATAATTGCTTTTACAAAAAATGGATATGGCATAAATTTAAATTCAGGTTCTTTGAATAGTTTTACTTATAATGATGTCTATGGTAATAGTCCGGATAATTATAATGGTACTTTAACACCTGGGATTGGCAGTATCACGAATAATCCACTCTGGTGTGAATATAATATCTATTCAACGAATTTTTTATATCTATCCAATATATCCCCTTGTATTGATAAAGGAGATCCGGTTGATCCTGTGCCTTCTGGAGGGAATGATAGAGTGGATATGGGATTTAAAGAATTTATTGAAACATACTTTTCAGTAGAAATAAATAAATTAATTACTAATGTTAGATTAAATATGCAGGATTCATTACCTATACCTGGGTCCACAATACACTATAAAATAAATTGCAAATTTAACAGTTATGGTGGTCAAGATGGAAAAAATATTATTGTTTATGATGAAATAGTATATAATACAACATATAGAACAGATTTTAATATTGTAGGATGGGAAACAGAATATTCGACAAATATACTGCCAAATCAAATTTATAATTCTACTGATTACACCAATCAAAAACCAGAAAATGATAAGATTAAATGGATACGATGGAAAAAAGCTTCTGTAAATGGAATCACACAAGATTTTCTTTTTAGGGTCATTATAAAATAGAGATAAAATAATGATTTATTATATAATTAACAGATTAAAATTTTTTATTTTTTTTCTTGACTTTTTTAATTTATTTGTTATTATATATAGTAGGAAGATTACACGGGTAAGCAAATATTGAAAATAATATTAGTTTAACATTATTTTAGAGTTTTTAATATAATTGATTACTTGAGTAATCAATTATATTTTATTTGTTTTAATAAAAATCATTAATGATTTTTAACAATTAAAATTATAATGACGATTAATAAAATAAGGTAATATTTTAGATTTTCTAAAATTGTAGTGTAGGAGTTAAGACTTTAGTCT
>CBDVEP010000031.1:0-22606 GCA_965373035.1 uncultured bacterium | reverse complement strand
AAATTGCACCATAATTTGTATATATTATTTTTTTTAGAAAATCTGAATTATTACTTAATTTTTCTACTTGACTTTTGGAAATCATGTGGTATAATATAATAAAGAACGATGTTCTTTATTGGGGTTTATTAAATGCAGGTTAAAAAAAATAACATAAGAAAAAAATTTTTAAATATAGCTAAAAAGGAATTTATCAGGAAAGGATATAATGGTACAACAATAAGAACAATAGCTAAAAAGTCAGGCATTGCTGTTGGTAATCTATATAATTATTTTAAAAACAAAGATAAAATTTTTGAAGAAATTTTAAGTCCTACTATAAATAAAATAAAGAATGCATTGGAAACCATGAAAAATAAAAAAATATCAAAAAATGATTCTGAATGGAGTTTTGAATGGCACAAGGAACAGCTAAAACAAATAATTAAATTTGTAGATTTAAATCGGGATGAATTAAATCTGATTATATTTCAATCACATGGCTCTGCTGTAGAAAATTTTAAAGACTATGTTGTTGAAAGATATACTGATATAGTATGTAATAATTTTAAATTTATAAAAAACAAGTATCCTGAAATCAATACAAATATTTCCAGGTTTTTTATGCATAACATAGCTTCATTTTATGCCAACATTATTACTGAACTTTTAATGCATAACAAATCTTATAAAGAGATGCTTAAATACTCTGATGAACTGTCAACTTTTTCATATTATGGATTTAAAGCTTTAATGAAATGGTAATATTTATAAAAACATTAAGATTGTTGATTTAATGAATTTTTATAATAAACTAAGATAGCAGCCGAGACTTAAGTCTCGGCTGCTATATGATAATTTGCATTAAATCAATAACTTTAATAATAAAATATATTTTTTGAACAAAACTGAACAATGTTCGTTATTAAACAATATTAAGGAGGCAATGTATATGAAAAGTAAATTTATTTTTATTATTTTAATAAGTTTATTACTTGGCAGTTTTATAATAGTTAAAGCGGAAGAGCCAAATATCAGTGCCAGGGATATTATGATTAAGGTTGATAATCGACCTGATGGTAATGACAGAAAAACTACAATGAAAATGACACTTATCAATAGAAGAGGGAGAAAACGCATCAGGGAGGTTATTTCTTATTTAAAAGATTATGGAAAAGATAAGAAAAGTATCATGGTTTTTCGTAAGCCTGCAGATGTAAAAGGTGTAGGTTTTCTTTCATGGTCTTATGATAATCCTGATAAAGATGATGACAAATGGCTCTACCTTCCTGCTTTGAAAAAAATCCGCCGTATCAGTGGTTCATCTAAAAATGATTATTTCATGGGAACTGATTTTACTTACGATGATATGGGTGATAGGTCTGTTGATGATGATACTTATAAACTGCTTAAAGAAGAAAAATTAAATAACCATGAGTGCTGGGTAATCGAAGCAATACCTAAAGATAAAGATGATATGTATTCTAAAAAAATAATATGGGTCAGGAAAAATATTTTTATAACAACTAAGGTGAAATTTTATGATAAATGGGGATCACTTTTAAAAATTCTTACAGTTTCTAATATTAAAAAACAGGATGGGTTCTGGACTGCTTTTAAAATGGAGATGGATAATAAACAGGAGAATCATAAGACCATTTTGGAGATGAAAAAAGTCCAGTATAATCAAAATTTGAAAAACAGTTTATTCAGAGTATCCACTCTGGAGAGAGGCAGGATAAGGTGAAAATTTTATATAAACAAAGCTTACACTACATTTTTTATTCAATATGGACTTTTTGTACTTTATCATATCTTATGTTTTTTCTTTTTCCTACTTTTATTTTTTCTACTGAAATTGATGTTAAAGGATTTGTTGATACTTACCATGCAGTACGAATTAAAAAACCAAATGATTTTATATCTTCAAGAACAAGATTAAGAATGGAGATGGGAGTTCAGGAAGATAATACTTTTCTTTTCACATCCTGTAATGCTGTTCATAATAATATACTTTCATCTTTATCAGGTATTGAGTTAAGAGAAGCTTTTATGGAATATACATCTGAAAGCTGGGATTTTCGTATAGGCAGGCAGATTATTGTATGGGGTAAAGCTTTTGGCATACAGATAACAGATATTATCTCTCCAATGGACTATACAGAATTTTTAGCCCGTGATTATGATGATATACGGATGCCTGTTGATTCTCTAAAAGTCAGAATACTCAGAGACAGTATAAACCTTGAAATGATATGGCTTCCTGTATTTACTCCTTCTATTCTGCCTGAAGGAGATAATCCATGGGCAGTTAAACCGAATATGTCTTCTGATATTAATGTTACATATTTCCAGGATATTATTCCATGCAGAAAATTCTGCAACAGTGAAATTGGCGGAAAAGTATCTTTTTATTTCCCGGGAGTTGACATGGCTGTATCATCCTTTTATACATGGGCGGATTTGCCTGTAATGGACAAAAGTATTTCCCATGATACTAACAATACAACAAATGTAATAATTCAGCCTCATTATCACCGTTTAAGTTTTGCAGGTCTGGAATTTTCAATACCTTTTAATGAATTTGTCCTGCGCAGTGAGACTGCTTTTTATTATGGAAAACATTTTGAACCTGAGGCTTTATCTGAAAAATTATTCAAAAAAAATACAATTAATTATTTAATCGGGCTTGACTGGTCTCCATATGGAAACTGGATGATTACTGCCCAGTTTGTGGATAATTTTATACTGGATTATAATGAATTAATAGATAATGAAGAACATACCATGGTTGTAACTTTGAATGCCTCAAAAAAACTTTTAAGGGAGACTCTGGCACTCTTAACAATGTTTTATTGTGGAATTAATGGAAAAGAGCTTTTTAACCGCACAAGTACAGATTATGCTTTAACTGATGCTATACATGTTTTAACCGGGTTTGATATTTTTAGTGGTAATAGTGACGGAATGTTCGGGCAGTTTAAAGATAATACTGAAGTCTGGTTAAAAGCAAAATACAGTTTTTAATTTTTTTTGGATGTTAGTATAGCTAAAGCTATATTTCATAGGCATCAATATAATAATATAACCACAAACCCAAAGTACAGATTGTAGAACATAAAGATTATATATATTTTTTTCTCTATATACTCTATGGTTTAAATTTAAAATAGTAGCAGAGACTTAAGTCTCTGCTGCCAGCATATTTTTTTAAGGAGGTAATTAAAATGACAGAAAAATTAGAAAAAGTTAACCAGTGGTTTAAAAGAGTCGGTGAAAAAATCATTAAATTTCGCTGGTGGGTCATTATTGCTCTGATACTGCTTAATCTGTTTGCCATAGCAGGCATGAAAAGAATTCAGATTGATGTTTCAAATGAAAGCTGGTTTTTAAAGGATGACCCTTTAGTAATTGCCAAAGAAAAGTTTGAAAATATTTTTGGTAATGCTGAATACGTGGCTGTGCTTGTAGAGGCGGATGATGTTTTTTCCCATGACACTTTAAAAATGATGCGGCAGCTTGGCAGGGAATTGAAAAGCAAAGTTCCATACTCTGATAAACTGATGTCCATTACTGATATGGATTTTACACGCGGCATGAAAGATGGACTGGTAGTTGGAAACATTGTGCCTGATAAAATTCCTGCTGACCCGGAAAAGATTGCAAAAATAAAAAAGCTTGCATTTTCCAAAAAGTTTCTTATAAACAGACTCTTTTCTGATGACTGCAAACAGGCATGGATACTTCTAAGGCTTAAAAAATATCCTGAAAATAACAAAACAAGCATGAAAGAATATCCACAGCTTGTAGTTGGGAAAAAAGCAGATGATATTATTAACCAGGATAAGTATAAAAAATTTAACCTTAAAGCAACCGGTATGCCGGTGTTGAACTATATGAAAAGAAGTTATTATAGTAAGGAAGCCGGCAGAATTTTTGGTATAAGTTTTTTAATCACTATTATTGTTCTTATAATGCTTTTGCGTTCATTGCGCGGCGTATTAATACCTGTAATAACTGCTGTCAGTTCTATTCTATGGACTTTTGGAGGAATGGGATGGCTTGGCATTAAAGTTGATACCGTTGTTTTGATTGTTCCTGTTTTACTGGCGTTGGCAGTTTCAATTGGCTACTCCATTCATATTTTTAATTTTTTTAAACAAAAATTTCTTACAACAGGTAAAAGAAAAGAGTCTATTCTTTTTGCGATTGAGCATGCAGGCTGGCCCATATTTTTTACAGCAGCAACAACCATTGCAGCTCTTTTTTCATTCTTTTTTGTTGATATTAAAACAGTACGATGGATGGGCGCATCAGCAGGAGCCTGTGTAATAGCTGCTTATGTAATTGTAATGCTTTTTACACCTGCTGTTCTTTCTTTTGGAAAAAACAGAGAACCGCATCCTGAATATGCTGAAAAAAATGGCGGTTGGGCTGAACGCTTTCTTGTAAGATTCAGTGACTGGGTTTTAGCTCATCCTGCTCAAATATTAACTGTTTTCGGGATTATTGTAATAGCACTTGTTGTTGGACTTACAAAAGTAGAAGTTGATATGCGTATGGAAAAGATGGGTTTAAAAGTGCCTTTCAGGGCTCATCTCTGGCATATTAATCATACAAAAGTCGGATCAATGTGGTCATATGATGTTACAATCACATTCAAAGAGAATGACAAAGCAAAAAGCCCTGATGTTTTAAAAAATCTTGATATACTTGCACATGAGATTAAAAAGTTTCCTGGTGTAAAAAGGACTTACTCTCTTGCTGATACTGTAAAAGATCTGAACCAGGTCATGCATAGTGATAACCCTGATTACTACTCTATTCCGGATGATAAAAATTTTATATCCCAGCTTCTTTTAATGTATGAAATGTCCGGTGGAACAGAAGCAGAGAACTGGGTTGATTATGATTATACAACTTTAAGAATAAGTGCAGAAGTAGGAGATTTTCTGGCAAAGGAGTTTGAAAAACAGTGGGATTATCTTGAAAAAAGAGCCGGGGAACTCTTCCCTGATGCCAAATTCGGTATAGTTGGTGTAGCAGTTCAATTTTCTAAAGTGGCTATGTATATAACAAAAGGACAAATTCGTTCTCTTTTAATAGCATTAATAGTAATAACCATTCTAATGACAATTGTATTTAATAGTATAAAAACAGGACTCATAGGAATGATACCGAATATTGCACCTGCTATTTTTGCAGGCGGACTGATGGGCTATTTTGGAACACCGCTTGATATGATGACAATGATAATCGGTCCTATGATACTTGGGTTGGCTGTTGATGATACGATTCATTTTATAAACCACTGTAAACTGGAATTCTGGCATACAGGAAATTATAAAAAAGCAATACAGGAGACTTTCCGTACAGTAGGTAAGGCGCTTTTTATGACTTCCTTAGTTCTTGTACTCAGTTTTGTTGCTTATCTAACTTCAGTGGATTTAATGTATTTCCATCTTGGTGTATATACCATTGTAGCCATACTTGCAGCTCTTTTTGCTGATTTCTTTGTAACACCTATTTTAATACAATGGACAAAACCTTTTGGAGAAGAGAAATAAAGTAAAAGGAGTCATTATAAGGAAGATAAAATAATGTTAGATGATTTACCTAAAAATTTACTATTTTTTAATTATGTATTTTGCTGTGTTTTTTTTTATGCTTTTCTGATAAGGATACATAAAGATAGATTGAAATCACAAAAACACCTGCAAAAATATAAAAATAAATCAACCCTTCCATTTTTTTATCCTCCTTATTTTGATAGCCGAAAAGCTGTTATAAATGTAATAATGGCTAATGAAAATCCAAAAATAAATATTTTTAAATTAAATTTTTGTACTACTAATGGCACTATAACGGTTCCCATTACAAGTAATAAAAAATTATATAAAAAATCGCTTATCTTTTGTTTCTGTCTTTTAGTTATTATCATTACGCTAATATCTATAATAAATGTAATTTTTAAATTTAGTAAGTCAAGTTTTTAAAATAAAAGGAGGTGAAAAATTATGAACAACAAATTAAAGGTTGTATCTTTATGGATTTTATTCCTTTTTGGAATGATATTCCATGGGAATTTGGCTCTAATGCCCATTTTCTGGGCAAAGAGCGTTGCCATGTCAGAAGAACTGATAGCTGCAAATCCAATGGCTCCAATGCTGTGGATGATGCTTATGATCTGGCTTATCCCGATGATTATTATTGCAGTAACGATATTCATTGAAGCAAAATGGTATAGAATTACTAATTTTGTTTTTACTCTGTTATTTTCACTTATGAATATCTGGCATTTAACAGGACATCTGGGTGAAAGTCCTGTTGATCCTCGTCAGATAGTTCTTTTAACATTTGTGCTGATATCCGGGATTTTATTAAATATTGTTTCCTTTAAATGGATAAAGGAATAATCAAAAAAACAGGGGTCAGGTATCAGGAATTATCCTACTGACCCCTGATTATTCTGACAAGGTAATTTAAGGAGAAAAAAATGCAGAAAATAATAAAGAATGAAAAAAAACAGGAAAAGGACTGGGGGCAAATAGCTGATAAATTTGATGAGATATCGAATTATGTTGTAGGCCCAGAAATAAATAAAAAGATTTGTGAAAAACTAAATAAAGAAAAAAATTTAGGTAAAGTAATAGAATTCGGATGCGGAACAGGATATTTCACTAAAGAGATAACTGATAATGCCGTGCATATTATTGCTGCTGATGTTTCCGAAGAAATGTTGGCTGCGGCAAAAAATAAATTAATAAATTTTAAAAACATAACTTTTCAAAAAGCAGATTGCAGGAAAACAGATTTTGCATCAGAAGAATTTAATACTGTTTTAATGATTAATGTTTTGCATGTTATTAAAGACCCGGCGTATGCTGTAAAGGAAAGTTACAGAATTTTAAAACCTGGTGGTTTATTAATTACCATAGACTTGACCGGTTACGGCATGAAGATATTTGAAATGATAAAGCTGCTCTTTAGATATCTAAAAAAAATGGGTAAGCCTCCCACCAAAGCAGATAAAGGCAATCTGTCTCCAAACGATCTTGACTTTTTTGCAGAGAATTCGGGTTTTAGTATAAAAGAAAACGTACTTATAGGAGATAAAATAAAAGCTTTATATTTTAAGGGGGTAAAAAAATGAAATGGCTAAATAATTTTGTTGATAATACAGCAAGAAAACCATCTGGAAAGATTGGGAGAAAAATGTATAGCAATCCAAAAGGACATTATATGGCTTTTTACCTTACTCTTAATAAACTTAAACTAAACACAGATGACATATTTCTTGAAATTGGTTGTGGCGGAGGCGTTTTACTAAATATGGCATTGGAAACTGTAAAACATGCCAAAGCAATAGACTATAGCCCTGATATGGTTCAGCTTGCTAAAGAAAAAAACAGAAAAGCTTTATCTGAAGGTCGAGTTGAAATTGTTAAGTGTAATGCTGAATCACTACCATGGGATGATAATCATTTTTCTTGTGCCACTGCCAACCAGATGTTTTTCTTTATTGAAAAGCCCATGATTGTTTTAAAGGAACTTTACCGGGTTCTAAAGCCGGGTGGACGTCTGGTTATTACGTCAATAAAAGATTCAATATTACTAAAATTGTTATTTTTTTTCTGGGCTCATTCAATGCATCTATACAAAAATACAGTTATGGAATTTATGCTTAAACAGGTGGGATTTAAAAGGGTTGATGTAAAGAATGCGAAACGATTCATTCAATTAAGCTATGCAGAGAAATAATAATATATAAAATAAAAAGTATCAGAGAAAAAAATAAGAGTTGAAAGAATGAAACATATAAAAACGGGGGTTTTTATGGAGTATTATTTAGTCTATAAGAATTAACAACAAGGAGTTAGTCGTATGAAAGAAAAAATTAAACTTGGGTCTGTTCAGGAAACATTAATAATTTGTATTTCAACACATCACAACAATACTGAAAAGATTGCAGGAGTAATGGCTGGGGTTCTTAACGCAGAACTACTTAAGCCGCAGGAAGTAGATATCAATGCCATTTCAAAATATGACTTAATTGGTTTTGGTTCCGGAATATATTTTGGAAAACATCATAAAATTTTATTAAACCTTGTTGATACACTACCCTATTTGCAAGACAAAAAGGCATTTATTTTTTCAACCAGTGGGATAAATAATGCAGGAAATTTTATTCATAATATTCGTTACAGAGTTTCGCATTTTCATAGCATATTAAGAAAAAGCTTGGTAAAGAAAGGACTTGATATTATTGGTGAATTTAACTGTAAAGGATTCGATACTGCCGGGCCATTTAAACTTATTGGCGGAATAAGTAAAAACAGCCCTAATAAAGAAGATTTAAAAAAAGCAATAGATTTTGCAGGAGAACTAAAAAAAATCGCAGGAAGGAAAAAATAAAATTTTATTGAATTATTGTATCCTCTGAAAAATTTTATGGTAAAATCAATGTAATCGGTAAGTTACCGCCTCTTTTAAGCAATAAAGTAGGGGAGACTAAAAGTCTCCCCTACTGAATTTAAGCCGGTTAAAATCGAACTGGATCCGTATTACTGGTATATAATTGAAAACAGGGAGTCAAAGTTAAAAAAAGCGGTAAAATATAAAAAATGAATTTCTCGCAGAGTTCGCAGAGCACGCAAAGAAAAAGACGACAAAATTACTAAAAAACTCTGTATGCTTTGACAAAGTGCCGCTGTATTTGTAATATTTTAGATTTTCTAAAATTGTAGTGTAGGAGTTAAGACTTTAGTCTTTTATAAAATTCTAAAGAATTAATTCCTTCATCATGAACAATAAATTGCATCATAATTTAATTATATTATTCTTTTTTAGAAAATCTGAATTATTACCTGTATTTTTTGTTTTTTTAATAAGGAGAATAAAAATGCAAAAAAAATATGTCCGGATTTGATTAAATAATATTTTAAGGAGCAAATCATGAAAATTCAAAAAATTAACAATTTTTTTAAAAACATTGCGTTATTTCAATTAAAGTACCGTTGGTATTTTATTTTGTTTGCCGCAGTATTGGTAATAGCAGGCGTTACAGGTCTGGGGCGAATATCGGTTGTCAGTACAACAGATGATTGGTTTGACAAAAAGGATGAAATACAAATAGCAACGGACAAATTTGAGGAACAATTCGGTAATAATCAAACTATTGCTTTGCTTATAGAAGCGGAAAATGTTTTTCACCCGCAGGTACTTAAAATGATACATAATATAGGAGACGAATTACTGGAGCATGTTCCTTATGCTGATAAAATAACATCTCTTATGGAAATGGAAGTATCTATTGGCACAAAAGAAGGGATTGAGATTAAAAATCCATTTAAAGACGGAATCCCGGATGATTCCGAAAAATTAAAAAAAATTCGTGATTTTATTTTATCCCGTAAATCATTTGTTAATAAAATTGTATCGGATGATGCAACCGAAACATGGCTTGTGCTTTCTCTCAAGGAATATCCTGAAAAAAAAGTATGGAAAAGCAAAAGTAAAATACAGCCTATGTTTCAGGCAGGAGAAGCCGCAATATCGATTGTAACAGATCAAAAATGGAAAAGTGATCTTTATACAATTAAGCCTGTGGGGATGCCCTATACGGAAACCGAAGAAAGAGATTTTTTCAGCAATGAAATGAAAACAAGAGTAATGTCAGCCTTCATTCTAATGCTGATTTTACTCGCGTTATTTTTAAGGTCATTCCGCGGAGTTATTGTACCTGTGTTTACAACAATATCAGGTATAATAGTTGTTCTTGGAATAATGGGCTGGCTTAAAATTGAGGCGGATTCAAATATGATAACATTGCCGGTTTTACTCGGTATGGGAATATCTGTGGGGTATTCAATTCATCTGGTAAATGCTTTTAAAAGGTTTTATAGAGTTACCGGCAAAAGGAAAGAATCTGTTATTCATGCAGTTGAAGAAACCGGGTGGCCTCTTTTTTTTACAGCTATTACAACAATAGGTTCTGTTATGTCATTTGCCGCGGTCGATATTATTCTCATAAGATGGACGGGATTTACATGCGCAGCTGTTGTTTTCACTGATTTTCTATTTGTTATAATACTTATCCCAATACTTATGAGTTTTGGCAAAGACAAAAAAAATCTTCTCCCTCCTGAAAAACAAAAATCGCTTACGGATAAATGGATGGAAAAGTTAGGTAAATTAATTCTTGCTTATAAAATTCCGATTATAGGGGCATTTATTATTGCGATTTTGATACTAATTCCAGGCATAACAAAAATACATGTAAATATGGACTCTTTTGAGTTTATGGGCTTAAAAATACCTTATATACAAAGAATTCACAGTATTGTTAATTCAAAACTCGGTTCATACTTTTCATATAATATTACTGTAGAATACAAAGAACCTGATAGTATAAAGGAGCCTGAAACTCTAAAAAATTTCGAATCATTATTAAATACTGTTGGAAAATTTGAACTAACCAAAAAAAACAAAAATGTACCGAAAGTTTTTTCCGTATTGGATATTATAAAGGACATGAATCAGACTATGCATGAAGACAATCCGGAGTATTATAAAATCCCTGACAATAGAGAATTAGTTGCGCAGCTATTACTTCTTTACGAGATGTCCGGGGGAACGAAAACACTTGACTGGGTTAATGAGGATTATTCAATGCTCAGGGCGCGTGTTGAGGTTAAAAAATTTGACGCAAATAAAATAGCAAAAGGACTTAATATAATACAAAAAAAAGGAAAACAATTATTTCCGAATGCAAAAATCGGTATTATAGGAGATGCTGTCACGTTTGCGGAATTAAACAAAAAAATTGTTACAGGTGAAATTAAATCTTTTTTAACAGCTCTTGTAGTTATCGGGATTCTTTTAATACTGGTTTTCGGCAGTTTCAAAACCGGCCTTATAGGAATAATCCCAAATATCACTCCACTTATTGCAATAGGCGGCTTTATGGGATATGGAAATTATCAGCTTGACATGATGAGTATGATGATTATTCCCATGCTTCTCGGTATTGCGGTTGATGATACCATACATTTTATTAATCATATAAAATATGAATTTGAGAAGTGTGGAAATTATAAAGAGTCAATTATAAGGTCATTTTCTATTGTTGGGAAAACACTGGCAATGACAACTATAATTCTTACCGCCATTTTTATTACGTACATATTTTCACCTGTCGCTGCGCTTACAAGAATCGGCATACTTACGTCGCTGGGGCTTATAAGCGCTCTTGTCGCTGATTATTTAATGACGCCCATACTGATACAGTGGGCAAAACCTTTTGGGAAAGAAAAATAAAAGGAGGTAATTGAGGCTGTCCCATAACTGTAGTGAAGGCTTTGTCCCTGGATAAGGGAAGTTAGTAGACCCCGTTTATAACACAAAGAAACAGGGTCTATCGACCCTTACACTACATTTTAAATTTTAAGAGGTTATAACTGACGCATTACAAAAGGATGTGAAAAATTATGAATAAAGGAGAAAAATTTATGTCTTTAATACCAAAATTACAAATTGGCATGCTGAATGCGTGGCTGCCCATACTGCTTTTTAATATTTTTATGATGGCTCTTCCGTATATGGTTAACGCAAAAGGAGCTAAACGCGCTGTTGATACTTCATGGTATGAAAAAAAAGATAAAATATTTATGGCCTTAACTTTTATATTCTGGTATGGCCAGATTATCTATGCGATTTGGGTGCCTTTAAAAATTGGTACAATCTGGTTTAATATAGGTGCGGTTATTACAATAACAGGTTTTATTTTTTATATAATCGCCAATCATAATTATATGACAGCGCCCCTTGATCAGGCAATCACTAATGGTCTGTATAAAATATCACGCAACCCGCTCTACCTTTTCAGCGGTATTATTATGATCGGAATTTCCATTACCGCGGCTTCCTGGATTATGCTGGTTATCATAGCTATCTACTTGGTAATAACTCACAGGATAATTAAGGCAGAAGAAAGGTACTGTCTTAAGACTTATGGTAAGGAGTATCAAAAGTATATGGACAATGTGCCGCGGTATTTATTAATTTTTCAGGAGGCAAAAAAACAATGAAAACCACAAAAAACAAAATTTATTTTTTTTATATTCTGCTTGGGTTATTATACTTTATAATAAAATTGCCTTGTTATATTGCAGGTTTTGTCTGTTTGAGAGGACTTATATACGGCTTGATTGCAACAGGCTTTGCAGTATCAATCGGGATACTGGCTGTCAGAGAATATAAAGTTGCAAAAATGATTGTATCCCATTGGGGAACGGTACTGGTCCCTTTGATTATTCTCGTTTTTACTCATATTCTCCTGATCAAAAGGCTTTATGAAGAAGGCACTGAGATGTTTCCAACTAAAAAATTAATAGTGTTTATGATATTTGAGGCGCTGGCAATTGTACAGATTATTCTGGCAGTATTAATGTTTAAACGCTTGATATATAAAATGTGTCAGAAGTAATAGCGAAAATTTTAGATTTGGAAAAGAAAAATTAGTAGAAGTGATAAAGTGAAGACCTGACACCTTATTGAAAAAAAATGCTTGCCATTTGATATAAAAGTATTATAATCCTATTTAAAGATAAGGGCGGTTAGCTCAGTTGGGAGAGCATTTGCCTTACAAGCAAGGGGTCGCAGGTTCAAGCCCTGCACCGCCCATATTCATCTTTAGTCTTTGAATTCATTAAAGTAAACTGTTATGATAACTGCTATTTCGCTTTTGGAGAGTTTGACATCCTGCTTTTTTAATTTATCCCTAATCTGACTGACTGTAATTAAAGGATTTTGTTTTTTTAAATTTACTACCCTATTAACTATATCTTCTGATATATTTTCATCATTAATTAAGGTAATAACAGCCCATCGCAGCATGCTGTTTTCCCGTTTTAATTTATCTAAATCATTTTGAAGCTGTATTAACTTAGATAGAAAAAATTCAGGGTCTCTTTTTCTGATATAAGCTGTAGGATTCTTAAGTGCTTCAAGGATTTTTTCACAGAGCTGGGTTTGGTTAATAAAAAAACCCTGTATCCTAATAAAAAGGTTATTCTTGGTAATTCTGAAATTATACTGCAAAACATCCGTATAAGTAAACAGCATTCCTGCAGGCATGTAAGAAATAACATTAGTGCCATTGCAGATAAATTCTAAAGGAAGAACAAAAATTTCAATGGAATCTTCCAGAACAATAAATTTTAATTTATTAACAGTAAGACCTGTCCAGTTAAAAAAATCACTTTTTAGTTTAAGAATAATATTTGCTCTAACCTTATCAACTACTTGAGAATAAATGATATTAAATGTATTATTGTTTTTATCCTGAAGGGTTATATTAGTTCCAGCTTCAACCTCTGTCTTTTGAAGGATATTCAGAACTTCATCTTCTTTTAATTCTCCTATTTCATCCCCTGTCCAGTTAATTGCAAAAAGAGATAAAAAAGGAAAGGAAATCAAAAAAAATAATATTATAATACATTTTGCCATTATTTTATACTTTTGCATTTTTACTCCTTCTTGATTTGAATTAATATTTTATCAAAAGGATGCAGTTCTCTTTTTTCTTCTATTGTAACTACTTTCGCCCTGATATTCCCTTCATAAATAAAAAACTTAATTTTTCCAATATATTCATCATCTGTTCGGAAGACCAGACCTGCATCCCCTGATTTAATCGAATGAATTTTATTAATAAATACAAGGATATTTAAAGGATTACTCGGGTCGATAATATACCCGCCTTCAGATTGAGTTTTAGCCAGATGTGAAAAAGCATAATCATAATTATTTAAAAGCAAACTTTTCTTTGCCAGAGCACTCCAGAGCCTTTCATAATCATTTATAATTGACTTGTTTAAATAATCAAGCTTGACTAAAGAAGGTGCTACTGAATTCCTATATGGAATTTTTCTCAGCCTTTTAATAATTAAAGACTGGCTGTTAATATCATCCCGCAATTTATCAAAATCAGATTTATAAAATATTTTCTTTTTTGCCAGATCAGGTTCATACCTTCTTAAAAAAAGAGTTTTATTAATATCAAGGTTTATTTTTGTATTAACTATTTCCTTTAACTGTTCTGAATAAAAAAATGGATTGTATTTTAATATCAGTTCTTTTTCCTGCTTTACCATTTTCATCTTATGCAATCGCCTGTAATTATTAACCATTTCTTCTACTTTTTTTGTTGCGGCTTGCAATTGTTCATCATATTGATTAATTTCCTGCTGGACTTTATTAACTTCTTTTCGTTTGCTTCTAACCTTATTTTTATATCTTAACCTGGTTTTTTTAATCTCCTTTTTTTCTTTTAAATCAATCTCCACAATATTTATTTTTTCTTTTCTGGATGATAAATCCTTTTTATAAATTGCTTCCCTTTGTCTGGTGAATTTTTTTCTAACCTTTTGTATCTTTTTCTCCAATTCTATCTTAATATCAGCTAATTCCTGCTTGGTGGTTTTTAACCTGGTTTCATTTTTTTTTACTGAATTTAAAAGCTCACTAAGATTCACATCTTCAAATTCACTGATTTGAAATGTAACCTTATGGCTTCGATATTGAATATATGATGTTATAATTATGGTATTAAGAATAAGTGCTGCAATAAAAGCAAGAACAAAAAGATACAATTTATAATTTTTATTCTTTTTTGTTTTAGCAAATTCCTCGTCTAAACTATAAACCTTAGGCTTTTCATCAAGAGACCGAAAAACATCTTTTAAAAAATCTTTTTTACTGGTTGTTACAATTTTTTTTATTTTGTTTTCATTGTCCATACACCACTCCACCTTTTAGGAGTTTTACCATCTTTTGTCCTTTCTTTAAAAACATCTGCTAATGGAAACTTACATTTTTTAAAAAAATTATAGGCTTTTTTCCAATTCCCCTCATAATATAACTTTTGTGCTGATGCAAAAACTGATAATTGCTGTTTTAATGTATTATCAAAATTTTCAGGTAATATGGGCCAATAAATAGTCTTACCCATGGTCTTGCCTTTTACCTGAACCCTGTCCAATTCAATAAAATGAATATTAGAATCTTTCACATTTTTTTCAATATCATCTTTAACATATTCAGAACAGATAACCGGAACTTGATAAATCCTTGTCAATCCTTCCAGCCTGGAAGCAGAATTTACATTATCACCAATAACAGTATTGGTCATCCTTACATAAGAACCGATATTACCATAAAAAACCTCTCCACCATCCAGTCCTACTCCTATTTCAAGAAGAACAGCCTGATATATTTTTTCCTCTTCTTTAGTTAAAGCACCATGATTTTTTACCATTTCTTCTTTTCTCTTATGCATGGTCATACGTAAAGACCTGGAAACCTCCTGTATTTTATAAGCAGCAAGAACAGCCTGATAGGATTTGTTTTCGTTTACAGATAGCCCGATACCAAACATAGCTAAAATAGCATCCCCAATGATACTGCCGATTATTCCTTTAGATTCTTCAATCTCCCTGATAGACTTATCATAATGCATATTAATTAATTTTATTACATCTGTTCCAAGTGTTTCTGTTATAAAAGTAAACATCTTAATATCAGAAAAAAGAATAGTCAACTCTTTCATAGCCCCTTCCAACCGTATTTCTTTTTCCTGGTAGGCTTTCATGGCTACTTCTCT
Organism: uncultured bacterium; assembly: GCA_965373035.1. Classification (GTDB taxonomy): domain Bacteria; phylum Spirochaetota; class JAHITG01; order JAHITG01; family JAHITG01; genus CBDVEP01. Next base: position 6,963 of record CBDVEP010000031.1, on the reverse strand, counting down.
GTTCGCAAACTTCCGGAAAATAGTTACAAGATTATCAATAGTATTGGAAAGCGAATTAAAAGCAACACCGAGGAATGTAATATCATCATTAGGTGCATCTTTAAGGTTAATTAACTCCATTTTCTGATTCTGGATCATCTTCATCAGGCTTTGTGAGATAATACCTATAAAACGGAGGATATATCGTAATATAAAAATTCCAACAATAGCACAGGCTAAAGTAATAATAATAATAATAATGCTAATATCCCTGAAAATTGAACGTGATTGATGATAAAATTCATTGTATTCTTCTGCTCTTAAAATAAAAACATCCCATTTATCATTATATTTATAAATACCAAAATATTCCTCATTACTAAATTCAAATGAAATAAATCCTTCCTGTTTCTTTTCATTTAAATTTTTATTCATTAATTTTAATCTTTCTAAATCTGTAAATTTATCATATTTTTTGATTTTAGATGATTGAAAAAAAAGTACACCATTTGTTTTAATGGCTAAAACAATGGCTTTATCATTTTTTAGCTCCTGAATACCTTTGTCTTCCATTTTTTCTATGGAAACTTCTAAATTTTTATTATACTGATAAATCTCATTTTGAGTATTGGCAAATTCATATATGTTTTTCAGGTCTTTTACAAGAAGCTGTCTGGCAAGATTTAAAAATGCTTCACGGTTAAATACTAAATTAATATAATTAGATGTCAGGTTTGAAATTAAAATAAAGATAGTAAAGAAAAAAATAATTTTTAAAGTAACTGGAACAACACGAGTATTATTGATTTTTTTCCCAAAAATATTTTTCATGTTTTTAAAACAACTATTAAAATGCTAAACTACGTAGCACTTCCTTTCCAATTATCAAATTATATAATAACATTATAAATAATAATGTCAAATTTTTTTAAAATATCTTGTAATGCGCGTCAGTTTCAGTTTGCCTCTTATATAATCACAACTGTAGGGGAAGTAGGGGAGACTTAAGTCTCCCCTACTTCCCCTATTTTATTGCTTAAAAGAGATGATAACTAACCCTATACAATATCTTAATTTTTGACTTTTTAATTTTTTTAAATATAATTCAAATAAATGGAAAAAGTAGATATAACCATTATTGGAGCAGGAGCTGTTGGCCTGGCTGCTGCATATGAACTTTCACAATATTATAAAAACATCATTTTACTTGAAAAAAATGAATCTTTTGGCAAAGAAACCTCAAGCAGAAACAGTGAGGTCATCCATGCTGGGATTTATTACTTTAAGAATTCTCTTAAGGCAAAATTATGTTTGGAAGGGAAATCTCTACTTTATGAATTCTTAAACAAACATTCTATTCCTTTTAAAAAATGCGGCAAATATATTATTGCTGTTGAAAAAAATGAAATAAAAAGTCTTGAAGCACTTAAAGAACAAGCTGAAAAAAATAATGTTTGTGATTTAAAATTTATAACCAGAAAAAAATTTCAAAAATCATATCCAGATGTTAAGTCCTTTCAGGCACTATTTTCTCCTTCAACAGGTATTTTTAATACTCAACTTGACTTACAGGGAATGCTAAAATTAGGTCCTAATATTCATTATATTGATAAATTAGAATATGAAGTGGAAGACAATTGGCAAAAAAATTAGGCGTAACAAAACAACGCATTACATTATTAGAACATGATGAAGTTAATGGCTCTGCTACAATGATGATGATGATGAAAAGAGTTGCAAATGCTTTAGACTGTGTTTTTATTTATGGATTAGTTCCACATGTGCTTCACTTGAGGAAACAGTTAGGAATAGGGCAAAAAAGATTGCTTTAAAACGGATTAACAGGGTTAATCAGACAATGTTATTAGAAGACCAAAATCTTTCTGAAATTGAGATGAAAAATGTTTTGCAGAAAGAAATTAATAACATAATTAGTAATATTTTAGATTTTCCAAAATTGTAGTGTAGAAGTTAAGACTTTAGTCTTTTATAAGTCTTTTATAAAATTCTAAAGAATTAATTCCTTCATCATGAACAATAAATTGCACCATAATTTATATTATATTATTCTTTTTTAGAAAATCTGAATTATTACCCTTTAATAAAACCATTCCTGAAATAAATGAAGTTATAGGGATAACAATAATAAAACCTAAAGCACCGGCTAATGCTCTGGTTATTTCCACACTGAGAAACTCAAGATTTAGCAAATGAACCATATTCGTAGAACTAACACTCCACACTAAAATATTGCCAAGATTAAATCCTGTATAAGCTAAAATAAGAGTATTAACCATTGTTCCTGTTAAATCACTTCCTATATCCATACCATGTTTAAACAATTTTTTAAAGGAAATAGTTGGATTAACTATCTTTATTTCATTTAAAGTTGAGCAAATAGTTATTACAACATCTATTAATGCTCCAAGAGCACCCAGTACAACAAGTGCAAATACCAGATGATGAATATTTTTTATTATTCCATAATTATAATTACTATTATAATAATTAAGCATCTGGAAACTTTCAAGGCTGAAACCATTTATCTTTAATAATCTCCCTATTGAAAATGCCATAAAAAATGTAATAACAATACCTGAAACACAGCTTAAAAATGCAATTTTAAAAACCTGTTTATTTTTAGAAATTGCTGCAATAATAATAAAAACAATTAAAAGACTTGTTATAATAGTTGCCCAGATAATAGGAAATCCTTTTATAATTATAGAAGTATATAAAAATAAGGTTATAAAAACAGTCAAAGATAAGGAAAGGAAAACCTTTAACCATTTGCCACAGACCAGAAACAATAAAAATATTAACAAAATAACTAGATAATATACAATAAAAAATTTATAATTATCAACAATAAAAGAAGTTTTAACCTTGTGATTAATTTTTTTTATCCATACTACAACAGAGACATTTTTTTTTACAATATCTTTATCTCCTATAAAATATCCTATTTTTAAAATTTTATTCTTAAAATATCCATTTATAATCTTTACCTGTGCCTTAGAAGATCTTTTTTTTTCATTTTCTATTGTTACTATCTTGCCAAGGGAATATTCATGTTGATTCTGATATTCATACATTTTTGTAACAGGATGATAATGAAGTTCATAATCAGGGGGCTGTATCCATGCATATAATTTGGAGATAAAGAAAAAAGACAAAAAGAAAAATAAAATTAACAAAAATGGTTTCATCCATTTAAAACTCTGCGATTTTAAAAGCACGACACTTGACAGTACAGTTAATGGAACAGTTAAAATAAGAGTGATACTGCTTATAAGTCCATAAAGCAAAATAATAATAAAAAATTCATAATTTGAAAAACGAATAAAAGGGGTCTTCATAATCTTAAAAACCATTACATAAACAAGAAGCTGGGCAACTGTTACAAAAACCAGTGTATTAACCATTGTTGCAATAACATCTTTCCCAACAGAAAAACCATGGAAAAACAATTTCTTAAATGATAATCCTGTATTACTTTTATGAATTTCATAAACCGATGAAGCAGCACCTGCTGATATATCCATTACTGCACCAATGCAGGTTATAATAATCCCTGCAATAAAAAGCCCTTTTAAACTGTATAACTGAAAATTCTCCACTCGCTCTGCAAACAATATCAATGCCCTGCCATAAGTAGTATGAAACCCGGTTATTTTAGTCAGGGAAAAACATATAACAGTTAAAATAATACCAAGAAAAAGACCTGATAATGTACCAAAAAGAGCTGATAAAGTCTTTACTTTATTTTTTAAAACAAGGCATAATGTTAATAATGATGATAAAAAAGCAAATATAAAACTAAGTAAAACAGGAGATATACCCTTTTTCAATAATGGAATAAAAATAAAAAGGAAAAGAAAATAAATTAAAAACAAAGATGCCAGGGCAAAGAAACCCTTTTTACGTGTAATAGCAATAATAATTACACTAAACAATAACAGAACTATAATTAAATTTCTACTGCGCCAGTAAAAAGCTGTATATCCTGTTATCTTTCCTGATTCTTCAAATAAATCTGCAATTACAATATCATCTGTATGGACATAAATATTATATACTTTTTGTGCTCCTCCCCACAGATAATTATGGATAAAAGCAATCTTATTTTTATAATCCCCTGTAAGAATCCGAACTTTTAATTGTTCAATATTTTCAAGCCCTTTTTGAAATTTTTTATCAGTAATTAATTCTTTATTTATAACCCTGCATTTAACAAATTCTGAATATAAATTATTACTGAAAAAAATCAGGTTAAAAAGCCACAAAGACACAGAAATACAGAGGATATGGGGAAAATATTTTAAAATTTTATTAGTTTTGATAAAAATCATTTATTTTTTAGTTATAATTTATAATTTTTAATTAATATTTTCTCTGTGACTCTGCGCCTATATTTCTGAACAACTATACATTAGAGTTGTTGCATAATTCAATATTTTAAGAATTAATGTAGTGCAGGCTTTGTCCCTGGATAAGAGAGGTCGATAGACCCCGTTTTAAAAGCCTTATTTAATGATTTACGAGGTCTACCGACCTCTACACTACCTATAAAACAATTATGCAACAACTCTATTATAAAAAATTATAACCAAAATCAAAAGCTTTTTTATTTAGGTCTATCAATTCTTTACTTTTATTTTTAAATGTCTCCTCAATAGCTTTTATCATTGTATTATATTGGACAATTTTTCGCAGATTACACCAGACCCCTGCTAAAATAATATTAGCTATTTTAATATTCCCTATTTCCTCAGCCTTGTAATTTGCAGGGATGCCAATAAGCTTTATATCATTTCTGTTAATTTTTTGAAAGGTCAAATTCTCATTATAAATAAGAATCCCTTTGTTTTTTATTGTCATTATATACTTATCAATAGCCGGCTGATAAAATAAAATTCCTGTATCAGATCTGGAAAAAACAGGGGAGCCTATCTGTTTATCTGAAATCGTAACAAAACAGTTTGAGATACCGCCTCTCATTTCCGCTCCATAACTGGGAACTATTGAAACAAATTTATCTTCAAACATACTACCAATTCCAATTAAATTCCCAAGGGATATTACTCCCTGTCCACCCATTCCTGATATAGTGATTCGCTCTTTCATTTAAGATTTGTCCTTTATAACACCTAATGGGAAATGCTTTACTAAATTTTGAGAAATATATTCAAGAGATTTTAAAGGCTCCATACGCCAGTTTGTAGGACAAGCAGATAAAATCTCAATTAAAGAAAAGCCTTTTTTATTTATCTGAACTTCAAATGCTTTTTTAATAGCCATTTTTGTTTTTCTAATAAAAGGTACAGTAGTTATAGCAGTTCTTTCCAGATAAGTTGCACCTTCTATGGATGATAAAAGTTCACATACTTTTAATGGATAGCCTTCATTTAAAGCATCCCTTCCTAAAGGAGTAGTTGTTGTTTTTTGTCCTAGAATAGTTGTTGGTGCCATTTGCCCCCCTGTCATACCATAAACTGTATTATTAATAAAAATAATTGTAATTTGTTCTCCTCTATTAGCTGCATGAATTAATTCATTAGTACCAATTGATGCAATATCACCATCACCCTGATATGTAAAAACAATCTTGTCAGGATGAACTCTTTTAATACCAGTTGCCACGGCAGGGGGTCTGCCATGGGCTGCTTCTGAGACATCAAAATTCCAGTAATCATACGCAAATACAGCACAGCCAACCGGTGCTATTCCAATCACTTTTTTCTGGATACCAAGCTCATCAATAACCTCAGCTACCAGCCTGTGGGCAATGCCATGCCCGCATCCAGGACAATAATGCATTCGTGCATCTGTCATACTTTCAGGTCGTTTGAATATTGTTTTCATAATCTGTCAATAGATCTCCTTAATCTTTTCAAGCACATCATGTTCCGTAGGGACCCATCCCCCACCAAAACCATAAAAAAATGTTTCTGCTTTTCCATTTATTGACAACTTTACATCTTCAATCAACTGTCCCATACTCATCTCAACAGTTAAAAATTTGTTACATTTATCTGCCAACTCATTTATTATTTTTTCAGGGAATGGCCATAATGTAACAGGACGAACCATACCTACTTTCATGCCTTTTTCTCCTGCCATGTCAATACTTGCTTTTACTATTCTTGCAGAAATTCCATAAGCAACAATAATCAGCTTTGCATCCCTGACTTTATATAATTCATATTTTAAAACTTCTTTTTTAATTTTCTCATATTTTTTAAATAATTTAATATTATGCTGTGTAACAGCATCTTCCGGATGAAGCCATAATGTTTTAACAACATTTTTTTCCCTTCCTATAGCACCTGTAAGTGCCCAATCTTTTGAAGGCATTTTCTTCGTTGAAGGTTTAGGCAGCTCTACTGGTTCTGATAACTGCCCTACCAACCCATCCCCTAAAAGCAATACAGGATTTCTATATAAATCAGCTAAATCAAAGGCTTCAACCATTAAATCAGACATCTCCTGTACACTTTCACCTGAGAGTACTATTAATTTATAATCACCATGCCCCCCACCCTTGACAGCCTGGAAATAATCACTCTGGGAAGGGGAAATATTTCCAAGGCCAGGACCTCCCCGCATTATATTAACCAATACACAAGGCAACTCAGCAGCAGCAATATATGAAATTCCTTCCTGCATTAAACTATACCCTGGAGAGCTTGTTGTAGTCATTACCCTTGCACCTGCTGCACTTGCTCCAAAAACCATATTAATTGAAGCCAGCTCACTTTCAGCCTGGACAAAAACACCTCCTGCTTCAGGAAGTCTTTTTGATAAATACATTGGGATTTCATTCTGAGGAGTGATTGGATATCCAAAATAATATTTGCATCCAGCAATAATAGAGGACTCTGCTATAGCTATATTTCCTTTTAATAAAACTTTTGACATGGCAACTCCAAAAAAAAATAGATTAATCCAATACATTAAAAATCAAGAATTTTTTAAGCTTTT
>CBDVEP010000030.1:0-23200 GCA_965373035.1 uncultured bacterium | reverse complement strand
AATTTTAAACTTTTAAATCTTGAATTTTCATAATAAGGTAATGAATAAATATAACCATTAATTTTCTTTTTTATCACAGGCAGGCTTCTTCGTACAAGCTTGCCATTTTTTATTTTAAAATCATAGGTACATTCTCTGCCCTGTGCATCTTTATGCTTATAGATTTCAACCATTGAAGAGAATTTTTTAAGATATCCTGGTTGTGTCCACTTTTTATTTTTATTGTTAACTGCTGATAAATAGTATAATAGTTCAGTATCAGTATGATAGTGTTTAAATGTTTCAGCAAAATCAATATCTTTATTTTTTGTACAAAATAGTGATTTTTTCCATATTTTATCATTATCCCATATTTTTGTTTTTTCTTTGAAGAAACCTTTTTGTTTTAGGTTTAGTCCTGTTTTATAAAAAAAGTTTTTATAATACTCGCTATTAAAATCATCAGGTTTTTTTGATAATACATTAATTATGATATAAGGATTTTTAAATTTTTCTATACTATGGGTAGACTTTTCCTTGTCCTCTTTTTTTATAGATGTTGTTAAAATTCCTTTAATTTTAAGATCCATATTTTTAGGCATAGTATTTAAAATATTTTTAATAATTTCATCTTCACGTTTTCTAAAATCCCTGTTTTTTAAATCTGACATAACAAGAATATCATGGTTTAACCAGATGTCTTTTTTCCCTTTACTTAGATTTAATTTATGGATAACATATTCCTTAGCATCCTTAACATTATCACATTTATTTACAGAATTTACTATATTTTCTATAAACAATCCTGATATATGATTATGTATTGATAATTCTTCTGCTATTATTTTTTTGGAGTCTTCATACTCATTATATAAGTTTTTTAATTGCTCGTCTGCTTCATGAACTCCTTCCATATATTTTTTGATATCATCAACAAAATTTTGATAATTTTTATCAATTTTTTCCTTTAAAGTTTCAGATAATTGATTTAAATTGTTAGATTTATAAGCAGGTGGTTTATCATCATCATCCTTTTTTAAGGATGCTAAATTATTATCATTTGGTACATTATAATCTATAAGATAATATTCTTTGCCTTTTATTTTTTGTTTTTTAATAGGGAAACTCCTTTTTTCTATACTACCATCTGAATTTATTTTAAAATCATAAGTATGTTCAATACCATAATCATTCTTAAATTTAAAAATATCTGTCATTAATGCGAATTTTTTAAGTAAGACAGGTTGATTCCATTCTTTTGCTTTTTTTAATGCCTGTATATAAAAACCTTTTGTATCTGTAATATATTCTGCAAATGTTTCAGCAAAATCTTCATGACTATTTTTCCTGGCATAGGTACTTACATAATCATTAGGATGAGATGATTTCTTCCATAAATCATCCCGGTTTTTTAATTGTTCCGGAGTAATATGCTTAGCATCCTCTAAAAGATGTGCTAATTCATGTGATATCCTTGCAACATAATTTACTTTTGGATTTATAGTATCATACATATCATATAATGGCCGGAGATATATCATATTAGGAAAGCCATGATGAAACCAGCCTGCTGCTTCATATTCATATTCTTTTTTTGCATGCTCTAAAGCCATTATTACTTTAATTTTTGAACACATTTCATAAGGTAGAGTATCAAGTAGATTATATAAAAGTTTGCACTCTTCTTGTGAGACTTTGTTTCTTCCACCATTGGGAATAAAAATAATGCCATAATACATTAATATTTCTTTTTGTTCTTTTGTGAAATTTAATTTGTTGACTACGTATTTTATTGTTGATAAATATTCTTTTAATGTTTTACTATTTTTTTCATTATAACGAACATCATCACAAATTTGCTTCAACCAATTTTCACCAATTCCTTTTGTTAAAATAGGATCTTCAAGTTTTGCCTTCTCTTTGTAAAAAGTTTTTTCTAATTCTTCTGCTCTAGAAGAGTGTGTTACAGCTCTATTATTATATTCATTTCTTTCCTTATTATATTTCTTATAAGCTCTATTAATAATATCTTTAGTCGCAGATAAATTTATAACATCATTATTTGCTTTTATTTTATTTATTTCATTTACTTCAGGAATTTTATTATTAGCATTAATAGTATGAGAATTTTCTTCCGGGATATTTTGTAATGGCCATTGAGAAATAGGGGGATCTTTTGCTAGTATAATAATTTGCGATAATCTTTTAGCTATCTCTTCATCTATGGAATTTTTACTTGATTTAATTTCTGTTTTATCTATATTTTTGATATTGATATTTTTTATAGCCTTCCCCCCATTGAGATCTATCCTGGCATGTTCTACTTCCTCATGATTAAAACCATATCTCATGACCTTATCGAATTCCTCAGGGACATTAAGAAGTTGAGATGATTTTTCTTTTGTACTTTTAGAATTATTATTATTTATATTATCTTTGCCTATATTTTGTTGAGGTTGAGAATCAGAATTAATTTGGCGTTTTTTATAAGCTATTTTTAGTTTTTCAAAATTTTCATGTGATTTTGCAAAAATAAAAGTATTACTAAAAATAATGAAAATAAAAAAGAATTGTAATAAAAATATAATAAAATAATTTTTTTCTTTCTTCATTTTGCTTATCCTGATTAATAAGTTAATAAAATAAAATTATTTTTCAAGTTTTTTTGCACTTTTTTTTATTAAGTTTGTCATATATATAAAGCTACAAAGCTTTTTAGTAAATATATGGGAAATAGTAAGGATAGTAAGGATAGTAAGGATAATGAAGGGAAGTGACAGGGTTAAATGTATTTTTAAATTTTTCAAAACTTTTATTTTATTATAATATATATTGACGAATGTATTATTATATATATATTTATATTTTTAAGAGTATCGTTGGATTGATTTTCAAAAATCAATATTTTTCTTAAAAATTGCTGAATCGTTAAAGATTAAATAATATTTTAGATTTTCTAAAATTGTAATATAGGAGTTAAGACTTTAGTCTTTTATAAGTCTTTTATAAAATTCTAAAGAATTAATTCCTTCATCATTAGCAATAAATTGCATCATAATTTGTATATATTATTTTTTTTAGAAAATCTGAATTATTACAAAAAATGAAACATTATTAAAAAGGAGGTGAAAGAGATGTTAAAAAGATTATTTAATGATGAAAATGGACAGGGAATGACTGAGTATATTTTAATAGTTATTCTAGTTGCAGTTGCAGCAATTACAGTAATTAAGTTATTTGGTTCTCAGATCCAGGCTATGTTTGGTGGTGCAGCTAACAAAATGCAGAAAGAAACTGAACCCATGGGGATTTATGAAGAATAAATCTATGAGGTAAAAGATATTGATTGTAATTCCCAAAATTAAGCATATTTAATTAATAAAATATGTTTATTAATTTTTAAAACACTATTAGAGTATATAAGTAGTTATTTAAAAAGTGAGAGGCTGTGAAAAATTTAATTTTTCACAGCCTCAAAGTCTAAAAAAAAAGATAATTATGTTAAAATCTAAGAATGTATTACCAGTTTTTATAATTTTAATAATAATTTTATATATTATTAAAATTCCTGTTATTGGAACTGAATCATTAAGAACAGGTCTTCTTATTTTACAAAATAAGACTTTAAATATTCATTCACAGTATTTATTTACACTTTCTCCTGATGATAAACTTATAAATCCTCAGTGGTTATTTCAAATATTAAAAGCATTAATATATAAATTAGGCGGCTTAGAATTAATAAATATACTTTTTGCTTTAATTATAGCCTTGAATTTTATTTTAATTTATAAATTTATTTATTCTTTAACTAAAAATATTAAATTTAGCAGTTTATTATGTTTAATTATATTTGTATTAAGTATTCAATTTCTCTCTTTTAGAGCTGTAATAACAGCAGCTTTATTTTGTTTAATAATATTATATATAGTTAAAATAAAAGATAAATATTTATTTTTTATTCCTCTTATTACATTACTTTGGGTTAATATTCATTTATCATTTCCAATAATTTTTGTAATTTTAAGTATTAAGATTATCGACATTATCTATAAAGATTATAAAAACAAATTAAAATTTATTAATATACTCCAGAATAAAAGATTACAGTATTATCTTATTATTACAGTCTTATCATTATTATTTACTCTTATTAATCCTTTTGGAATAAAAATATTTAAGGAAGTATTAATTATATTTAACAAAAACAGTATCTTAACTTTTATTACAGAATGGGTGCCTACAACAATCCATGAAATCACTGGCTTAGCATTTTTTATTGTCTCCTTAGGACTTTTTTATATAATTTTTCAAACTAAAGAAAAATTGCCTCTTTTTGATTTATTGATTATTTTGTTTTTTTATTTTTTTGCTTTATCTGCAATAAGAAATATTCTATGGTGGAATATAATAGTTATGCCTATTTCATCTATTTATATATATAATTTTATTTTAAAAACAAAATTAAAAAAACGCTTAACTATTATTTATATGAATCATACTGTTTTTAATCAATTTATTCTTATTTTATTAATTGGATTAATATTTTTGTCAAGTCCTTATTTCAGGAAGTATAATTTTTTATTAAAAAATAAAATATATCAAAATAATTATCCGGATAATCCCTTCTCTGTGAAGCTAATTAAATATTTATTATGTAAGAAATCCTATAATAAAAACAGGATTTTTTTAACAGGAGTGAATAGTGATTCTTATTTTTTTTATTTAGCACCAAATTATAAATTTATCTCTGGTGAGTTAGTTGGTTATTTTAGAAAAGAAATAGAAGAATATCAATTAATTTCTGCTGGTTTATATAATTATCATAAATTATTAAGTAAATATAAAATAAATTATCTTATTTTAAATAGGGAAGATCAATATTTTTTGATTAAAGCTTTATTAAAAGATAATAATTATAAATTATTATTATCTAACAATAAGGAATATTTATTTGAAAAAATATTATAAATAAGTATAATATGGATTATTTTATATTTAGGAGGTATGGAAATGAAAAGCAGAACAGCAGTTATTATTTCTGTTTTTATAGCTATTTTATTTGTTTTTCTTCTTTTAGGGTATATTGCCAAGATTGAGGAAAAAGCTGCTCTTGATAAAGATTTAAAAAGTGTGGTTGTAGCAAAGAAAAATATTACTAAATATTCTCTACTTACACCTGATATGGTAAAAGTTATGCAGATGCCAAGTAAATATATTCAGCCTGGAAGTATTACCTATGTTAAAGGATTAGTTGATGAAGATAATAATCCTCGATTTGTAACTCTTATTCCTATAATAGAAGATGAAGCTATTACAACTACTAAGTTGAGTTTGCCTGGTGGAACAGGGCTTTCCATGGTTATACCAAATGGGCAAAGAGCTATTACAATTCCAGTGACTTCTGGTATTTCCTCATCCGGGTTAATTCGACCTGGAAATAAAATTGATTTAATTGCTACTTTTGATGAAAAATCAGTATTTTTTCTTCAGGATTTATTAATACTTTCTGTAGGCAGTAAAATAATTGGTGAACCTGAAGTTAAACCCAGTAAAAAGAAGGCATTTTTAAGTGGTTTAACTGGTGGAGGGTCAGGTGGCGGAACTATTACTGTGGCTGTTACACCTAAGCAGGCATTAAAAATATCTTTTGCAAGAGGTAAATGCTTATTTAATATTGTACTCCGAAATGCGGCAGATAGTGAACAAGTAAAAGAAACTCCTATTACTAAAAATAATTTATTAGGTGGAACTGTTAAATTTAAAAAAAGTGATGGAATTGAAATATATAGAGGATTAGAGATATTTAAGCAATAAGCTGAATAAAAAATAAAAAAGAGGTTTTAATAATGAAAAAAGTCAAAATTTTAATATTATTATTATTTTTTTTATTAATTAATTATAATTTATATTCATTATATTCAGAAGAAGAGGAAATATTAATTTCTATTAAAGAACATAAAAGCATTACTTTTAATAGTAGAATTAAAAAAATAGCTATTGCAGATCCATCTATAGCTGATGTTAGAACACTCTCTCATTATGAATTATTAATTAATGGAAAAAAGGAAGGTTCTACTTCTTTAATTGTATGGACTAAATCAGATAAAATATCAAAAAAGATAATTGTTTCCAGTGTTGATCTTGAGAAGATTTTAAAGGAAGTAAGAAAAAAACTTAAAAAAATTCAAAATATTAAAGTAAAAGTAAGAAATGGCAAAGTTATGCTTGAGGGTAAAATTATTTCTAATAATGATGCAAAAGTAGTTGAAGGTATTATACTAAAATATAAGAATGCTATTCTTAATTTTGTAACCTTACCGGTTCAAATGGTAAAGATTGAAGTTAGAGTTATTGAAATAGGAAAAAGGGATAATTTAACTATTGGGATTAATTGGAAAAAAAAGTTTCAGTTTATTGAAGGTAAGATTGAAGGGCTTGCTCAGATTGGAGAAATTTCACGCACCACTAAAGTTGATGCTGTTTTAGATTTTATGGCTCAGGAAGGTAAGGCAAAGATTGTTGCACGGCCTAATATTATTGTTATTAATGGTAAGACTGCTTCTTTTCATTCTGGTGGGACTTTACTGCTTCCTCTTATTTCAGACAATCAATCCTCTGTTGATGAAAAATCTTATGGTGTAGATTTAAAGATATTACCTTATGGGGACAGAAAAAGTGGTCTGGTAAGATGTCATGTGGATATTGAGGTTTCTACTCTTGATTATGAAAATGCTGTTAAAACAGGGGAGGGAACATTTCCTGCTGTTAAAGATAGAAGAATTAGTACTGAGGTTGATGTTAAGGTTGGCAAGACTATTGTTATTGGTGGTTTATTAATGGAGGAGGAACAAATAGTTGTAAATAAAGTTCCTATTCTGGGAAGTATCCCTTTATTAGGATATTTGTTTTCTTCAAAAGATATATTAAAAATAGAAACTGAACTTTTAATATTTTTAACCCCTTCTTTTGTCAATTTTTTTGGTGAGGAGATCATTGAGTAATCAGTTGTTAAGAATAATAAATAAAATATTTTGTCATCATACTAAAGAAAATTGGAATCATTGTATTAAAATTAATTTATTAGGTAAGTCTATTTTTATTTGCAGCCGATGTTTAGGATTATATCCTTTTGCTTTAATATGGTTGGTCATTAATTTAAAATTTAAAATTAAGTTTTCTTATAATTTTGAAAAAAATTTTATTCTTTATTTATTATTTCCTGCTTTTATAGAATGGGCTTTATCAGGATTAAAGGTTATTAAAAGCAGTAATAAAGTAAGATTTTTTTCAGGTTTAATTGCTTCTTTTGCTTTATCCAGGTGGTGGTTTCTGTGGATTGAGCAATATTTTTTGAATATTTTTTTTACTGTAGCAAAGATTTATATTATTGCAATTGTAGTGGTTTTTTCTTTGATTTTGTGGATTAGAGGGTACTCAACATCTTAAAGGTCTAACCGACCTTCCTTATCCAGGGACAAAGTCCCTTATCCAGGGAAAAGGCTTACACTACATTTTTATATAATATGGACTTTTTAAACGTCCTTTATCTTGATAATAAAATAGAGGAATAATTATGATACAATTAATAAAAATAGGTGTTTTAATAACATTTTTTATATTTATTTTTTTTAGTGTTTTTAATATTTTTACTATTATTATTAAAACAAAAAAACGAAAAAAACAGAAAAAACAGAAAACAAAAGACCTTTTAAAAATTACAGATGAAGAGTATGCTCAATTTGATCAGGAAAATGTAATAAAAAGTGACCCTGAGATAGAAAAATTAAGTGAAAAAGCTAAAAAAAAATTCTTTACCTTTAAAAAAGTATTCCCAATTATAACTTATAAAAAATATAAATTATTAAAATTCAGCATAACATCTCTTCTTTTTTTATTTTTTACTTTTAGTATTAATTTTATATTTGGGCTTGCAGGTCTTGCATTAGGTATCATTTTACCTGATTTTATTGCTGCTATTATTGTAAAGAAAAAGATTAATAGATTTGAAATACAATTAGCTGATGGTTTGACCTTGATTTCTAATGCTTTAAAATCAGGAACTTCATTTATACAGGCAGTTGAGGTTATGATAAAAGAGATGAAACCTCCCTTATCAGTGGAGTTTTCTTTATTTCTAAAAGAAACAAGAATGGGAGCATCAATAGATGAAGCATTAAATAATCTTTCCAAAAGAATTGATAGTGAAGAGCTTAAAATTACAGTTGTTTCTATTAACATTGCCCGTCAATCAGGTGGAAATCTATCTGAGATGCTAATGCATGTTAGTGATACTATAAGGGAACGGGAAAGACTAAAAGGTAAGATTGATGCTCTTACTTCTCAGGGAAAGCTGTCTGGTTTTATTATTGGTGTCATGCCTATCCTATTAGCATTTGTTCTTAATAAAATTGATCCTATTATGATGGAGCCCCTTTTTCATTCTTTTATTGGTCAGCTTATTTTGTTAGCTGTTTTTATTATGGAAGTTATTGCTTTTATCTGGATAAAAAAGATTGTTACTATTGATATGTAATTATTTTCCCAGGAGGGAACATGGTTTTTATAATTATTTTTTTAGGTTTTATTTTTGTTGTTATTTTTGTTTATAATATTATTCCAGGGAAGAGTAAAGATGTTATTTTATCAAAACGAATGAAACAAAAGACATTAAAAACATCTTCTAAAAAGAAAGAACCAGTTAAAGAATATTTAGAAAAAATTATTGATTATTTGGAAATTAAAAGTAAAAAATGGAAATATCCATTTTTAAATTCATATAAAGATAGCTTATCATTAAATATACAAAAAGCAGGTAATCCTAATGGAATGACTGCAGATAGATTATTTGCTATTCAGTTAGGTGCTATGATTGGCACCTTTATATTTTATGTTCTTATATTATATTATTTTTTAGATGTGTTAAGTTTAAATGTTGTATATGGAAGCCTTTCTTTGATTCTCGGCTTTATTTTCCCTAAAGAGATATGGTTAAAAGATTTAATAAAGAAAAGAACAAAAGCTATTTTAAAAGAGCTGCCAGATACAATTGATTTATTCACATTATGTGTTGAAGCAGGACTTGATTTTAGTGCTGCTATAAAAAAAATTATTGAGAAAGGAAAAGAATGCCCTTTAAGAGATGAATTTATTAAATTTGAAAAAGAGACTAATATGGGAGCTTCCAGAATTGATGCTTTAAGAAATATGGCTAATAGAAATGATATTGAGGATTTAAATTCTTTTCTTGTTAGTTTAATTCAGGCAGTAAAGATGGGAACTTCACTAGGGCCGATTCTTCGTTCTCAATCTCAACAATTAAGAATCAGAAGGTCACAACGTGTGGAAAAAATGGCTGCTGAAGCTCCAGTTAAAATGCTAATACCATTAATCTTATGTATTTTCCCTGCAGTTTTTATTATTCTTTTTACACCTATTATTATGCAGCTTTACAATATGAAATAAGGATTAAAGTTGATTTCTTTTTGCCTTGTAAAGGATTTTTAGCTATATGCTTCTGACTAAAAAACTAAAAATATTTATTTTAATTATTTTGTTTAGTTTATTACATATTACTTTACTTTATACCAAGAGAATTAAAATACAAAATAAGTATATTAAAATAATAGGTGATGCTAAAACAGGAAGATTTATTATAAAAACAACTGGAGGCGACTTGAAGCTTGCTGCTGATCAAAATGTGTTACTTCTTTATGATGATGACCTGCCAACATCTTTTACTACTATTCGAATTGATGGGCAAAATTATCAATTCGGTAGTGATAAAGGAAGATTTATTACCCAAATGGTAAAGATTAATAATAAAATAAGATGTGTTTGGCTGATGCGAAATATTGAGGTTACTCAAGAGTTAAGTTTTGCTAAGGGATTTACCACGGGAAATAAAGATACAGTGGAAATTTCATATATAATAAAAAATAAAGATAGCAAAGAGCATACTATTGGTAATCGTATTCTTCTTGATACTTATCTTGGTAAAGAAGATGGAGCTCCTTTTAGAATTCCAGGAAATGGTCCAGTTTATACTGAAAAATTTTTTATTGGTGATGAGATACCTAAATATTGGTATGCTTATGACAGTTTGCTCCATCCTACAATTCAAGCACAAGGCACTTTAAGAAAAGATAAGATTATTATCCCTGATAAAGTAATTTATGCTAATTGGAGCAGATTTAATGAAAATTGGTGGAATATAGATATAGAAGAAGGGCGAAGTTTTAAAAG
Source organism: uncultured bacterium (assembly GCA_965373035.1). GTDB lineage: Bacteria > Spirochaetota > JAHITG01 > JAHITG01 > JAHITG01 > CBDVEP01. Next base: position 12,976 of record CBDVEP010000030.1, on the reverse strand, counting down.
AACAATTATTTCTCCGGGTGACAGTGCTGTTGCAATTTATTGGGATTCAAAGCAATTTAATCCCAATGATATGATTAGTTTTAAAACATATTATGGTCTTTATGGAGCAGATTTAGTCAGAGGAAAGATTTTTAATGTATCACTTAGCGGCCCTGCTGTAGTACCTTTAGTTTCTTTTTTAATAACCAGTGATATTCAAAATATCACTTCCAGCCAGGCAGAAGATGTAACAGCAGAAATTGTTCTTCCTAAAGGATTGACTTTATCTGTAGGTGAGAAAGAAAAGAAAATAATTAGTAACATTGCTTCAAGGGATATAAAACAAATAGCATGGAATATCCTTGCTGATGCAATTGATGTAGATAAAATGAAATATAAAGTAAAAGTATCAGGCAGGATAAAAAATAAACATGATGTGGTTATTGTTGAGAGGATTATAAGAAATAAAGAAAAAGATGAAGAAAAAATGATTAAAGAGCTATTAGAAAAAGATTTAGATGTTAGAAAAGCAAAAGAAGGAATATTAATTGAATTAGGAGATATTTATTTTAAATATAATAGTGCAAAATTAACAACTTTAGCAAAAGATAAATTAAATACTTTAGGATTAATCTTATATAATTATCAAGATTTTATTTTAAAAATAAAAGGTCATACAGATAATACTGGTAGTAAAGAGTATAATCAAAACCTTTCAGAATCCAGGGCAAAGAGTGTGTTTTTTTATTTAGTTAAGAAAGATTATATAAGTCAGAAACAAGGCTCTTTTTCAGGTTTTGGTGAGACAATGCCAATAGCTGATAATTCTACTTTAGAAGGCAGAAAAAAAAATCGCAGAGTGGAGATTATTATAAAAAAACAGAATGATTAACCCTGTTTTTTTGCCTTATTTTTGATTTTTTTTGTCATATGTTATAGTAAAAGAAGTAAAACTATAAAATAAAATTTTAATTGATTATGAAGTTACTAATAGTATATTATTAAAATTGTAGTGTAGGAGTTAAGACTTTAGTCTTTTATAAGTCTTTTATAAAATTCTAAAGAATTAATTCCTTCATCATAAACAATAAATTGCACCATAATTTATATTATATTATTTTTTAGAAAACCTGAAATATTACCCTGAAATATTACGATTATTAAAGGATTAAAGGATTAAAGAAGGATTATTATTATGAAATTTAAATTATTTATTTTTAAAAAGTTAAATGTTGTCTTTATATTTATGCTTTTCTACACCTCGTTTTTATTTTCACAGAATAATATCTTTATAGAACGATACAGTGCAAGAGCTATTGGCATGGGGAATGTCTTTACTTCTATTGCTGATGACTCTACTGCTATTTTTTATAATCCTGCTGGTGTAGGGCAATTTGGTGACAAAACTTTGTTTAACAGTATGTATGCTAATGTTCATAATTTAGGTTTATTTCATAATTATATACTTTCTGCTTCTACAAAATATAACGAAGATATTGGTATGGGTGGGGCATGGGTATATGAAAGGATAGATTTAGAACCTGAAATATGGAATCAGCACAGATTTTTTTATTCAGCATCATATTCTCTTAAAGAGTATATATATATTGGAGTTACTGGGAAACTTATCTATATTAATACAGGCTTTAATAATTATGATAAAGTATGGGGTTGTGGTTTTGATACAGGACTTTTATTATCTTCTGAAGAATGGGGTATTTCGTTTTTTGATAAGAATGATATTGTCTTAAGAACAGGACTTTTATTACGAAATTTTTATTCCACAATTAAATGGGATGATCAGAATAAAGAAAGGTTACCTCTTCAGATAGCTATAGGTGGTCATATAAGTTATAATGAGATAATTAATGCAGGAGTTTTATTTAAAGGAGTAGATGACAATATTACCGGATTAGCACTTGGCATAGAATTTTTTTTACTTAAAACTATTGGGTATCAATTTGATGAAATGTTAAAAATCAATGATATTGTACTAAGGGCTGGTATGGAAAGAGAGAAGATAGTCTCTTCTGCTACAAGTCTATCTTTTGGTATGGGATTAATAGGCATAAAATTTTCTTTTGATTATGCTATTAGAATACAGCCTGACTATTTTACTCCTACTCATTATTTTTCACTTAATGTTTCTATGTAACAAAGAGATTTTTATTGTAATGAATGTAATGAAGATTATAAAAAAATTTATTAAAAATGAAGATGGTCAGACATTAGGGTTATTAGGACTGGCTGCTTTAGGCTTGATTGTAGCTGTTATGTTTGTGTATAATATAGGAGATTATTTTATACTTAGGATAAGAGAACAAAATGCTGTTGATGCTGCTGCTATTTCAGGGGCAGCAGTTCAGTCAGAAGCTTTAAATAATATTGTGAGATATCAGCGCAATTTAAAAGATTCATATGATTTTTTTATTAATACTTGTGATGCTTGTTGTACTGCATGTACTCCTGCTGGAGGCTGCTGCTGTTCTGTATGTATAGGAACAACACCTGCTATGAAAGCAGTAGAAATGATGTATAAAATATATTTAAAAGTAATAATAATACAAGCCAGAATATCTTTTATTTCTGAGACACAGGATTCTTATCGTAAATCAGGAGGAACAGGATTTCTTATGAGTTCATCATTTGATATGGGAGATTTGAAAATAGTAGAAGTTAACCGTTTTTTGCCTAAATCAAGATTTCCAGCAAATACTTTTTGCGGATATGCTGAAGCAAAGCATAATGGAAGGTATGACTGGGCAGGTGGAAATACGCAATATCCTGAAGTAAGAGGAAGTTATAATGGATATTATGATAAAAATGGGCCAGTATCTCAATTTGAAGCAAGAGTAAATTTTAAACCAATAACTTCATGGTTTACACGATCAAAGAGTTTTACTGTTAAAGCAACAGCCCGACCTTATGGCGGCAATTTACACACAATAATGTATCGTGGTGGTGCTTTTGGAAAAGGGCAGGCTGATTTTACAGCAAAACTTGTCCCGTATGGGAAATAAAATGATAATGATTTAATTTGGAAACATTTTAAGTATAAAGATGATAAATATGAAGTTTAAAATATTATTAAAAATTGTGGGCTTTAAATTTTTTCATGGTCAGAAAGGACAAGCTTTTGTTGAAACTATTCTTTTTGTTATATTTATTTATTTTTTTATTGCTGTTGGTATGATTATCTTTAGCCATATTCAGCTTTATAGGCAGCGTTTAGAGATGACTAACTCTTATATAGGATATACTTATGGAGTAACAGGGCAAAATGTTTCTCAACAAGCTAAAGAGATGTTAAGACAAGGCAGCCCTATTATTGATTCATCTGATACTTGTTTTGAAAATTTGCATGTAAGACCAAATAATATATCAGTTAATTATAAAATTAAATCATCTTTTATAAAAAGAGTTATAGGTAGAGAAAATATATCTTTAAAAACTCCTGGTTTAAAAATGAAAAGACCACCAAGGTAGTTATGATTTATCAAATGATAAAGGTAAGATAATAATGAATGGAATTATTTTTTTTATAAACAAGTTAAAAAATAAAAATCGTATTTTTATTTTAATCCTTTTTTTAATTTTTTTTCAATTAGATTTAAATGCTGAAATAAATGAGCTTCCTATTTATAAGAATGCTTTTATTATTGAAAAACCCAGGATGACAGAAATTAACTCTATTAAGAGCTTTAAAATAAGTTATCTGCTTATAAAAAATAAAGGAGTTAATTTAAATAAAGTAGAGTCTTTTTATATAAGCGAGTTTAGTGGGAGAGGTTATAGAAAAAAAGGTGTTAAAAGAAAAAAAATAAAAAGTAGCTTTAATATTAAGCTTTCTTTTATGAGTGATAAAAAATTAGCTTATATTAAAATTACAGATATGATTAATGAAAATAAAATTTTTGTTGAGGTTTCTCTTACTGATAATGAGATATTTTTTAATAAAAAGATAATACAGGTGAAGAATAACAAAGATAATCCTGGATTTGATTTTATTGATATTCCTAAATGTTATGACTGCTTACGTTTATTTTCTATGAAAACAGAAGCAAAGGAATCAGAAAATAAAGATATAAGACGGCAGGTGACTTATAAATCATTATCTTCTATTGAAGCCTTGACTCAGTTTTATTTACAGGAAATGAAGAATTTAGGCTGGACTCAAAAACGAATAACCAGAAGTGAAATGGGGAATATTTTAAATTATTCTAAAAATAAAAGGAAGTGTGAGATATTTATTATATATAATAAAGATATGAAGAGAAGTATTGTTATGATACAGGAATGAATTGAATCCTTGAATCCTTTACTAAAGCTTTAGTGAGGCTTTATAGTATGATTAAAAAATTTATATTAGATGAAAAAGCAGAAGCATTAGTAGAATATGTACTTGGGCTTTGTTTTATTACCTTGGCAGGTATAGGATTTTACAAATTATTTACTCAAGCTTATAAAAATGTATTAGATAAAATAATAGATAAGCTAAGTCCATTATATTAATTAATAAAGGATAAAGATGAAATTAAAAATTATAAAAGAAGAAAAAGCACAGTCTTTAGCTGAGACCGCAGTTATAATGATTTTTGTGCTGGAGATGATAATGGTTATTTTACAGTTTAGCATTATAATAACCGTACATTTAGCTGCAAATTATGCAGCGTGGCAGGCAGCAAGAGCTGTATATACTTCTTCAAATAATGACCAAAAAGGCTATTACACTAGTCGCAAGTCATCTTATGAAGAAGCTGAAGATGCAGTTAATGATGTAATAAATGTTTTTACATCCTTAGGCTTTTGTGACTCATGTGATGTGGAATTGAGAGGTAGAGGTAATAGTAGAATTAATCCCAATAGTGATGTTTGGATTGATGTGAGCTGCCGCGCTAAGATTATTATGCCTTTAACCAGATACATTTTAGGTGATGGTGCCCCTTCTCGTAATGCAAGGAGATATCGAACAATAAAAACCAGTTGTATTGTCCGTACACCACATGGAAGAAGCAGCAGTGGAGGTTTCTTTGGATGGGTTTTTTAAAATAAGACATTGAAAAAAGGAGTTTATCATGAATAGAATAATACGATTAAGTTGTATTATTTGGATATTATTATTTTCTTTTTTTTTAGAAGCTGAAAGTGATTATCAAAAAACAAGCTGGCTGCCGCTTGAGTTTGAATTTGAAGATTTAGAATCTTGTTTTTATATTTCAGTTGAAGGGGTTGATATAGATTTTGATGGTGATATGGATTTATTTTTAGGAACAGGGAATGGTAAGATATTTTTTTATGAGAATAAAGGAAATCCAAGAGAATATTCTTTTCAATTAAAAAAAGAATCCCCTAAAATTAAGGGCTTAACTTTAAAAGAGGGAATTTATAATAAAGGAGTAATTAGATTTATTGATATTGATGGAGATAATGATTTAGATTTATTTATAGGAAATAATGAAGGAAATATTGCTTTTTATCGCAATGATGGTAATATTATGTCTCCTCACTTTGTAAAAATTAAAAGCGGTAAAAGTAAAGGTGATTCATATTTTGATATAAATGTTGGCTTAAGTTCAGCTCCTTTTTTTATTGATATTGATAATGATGGTGATTATGATTTATTTATTGGAAATGCTAATGGTTATATTGCTTTTTATAAAAATGAAGGATCTTCTGATTCAGCTCTTTTTGTAAGAATCTTCGGTGGCTTTGTTTTAGAAGATTCGTTTCATCATATTGATGTAGGGGAATATTCTATCCCTGTTTTTACTGATATAAATCAGGATGATAAATATGATTTATTTATTGGTAATTATGATGGTGAGATATTTTTTTATAAAAATATTGGTACAACTAAAATTCCAGGGTTTCAATTAGCTTCAAAAAGTTTCAGTAAGATTAATGTTGAAGGTGATGCTTCAGCTTGTTTTATAGATATAAACAATGATGGCAAAGATGAGCTGTTAGTAGGTAATAATGAGGGCAGAATATTTTTATTTAAACATCCATCTGCACAAAAGGTAATTGCTTATGCTAATGAAGTGAAACAAGGAAAGAAAAAAAAGAAAAAGAATGATATTGCCGGGAAAGTAAGTATAAATATAGATGAAGTATTGTTAGATAAGGCTCTAACATTAGTTAAGGATAAAGATTATATTGAAGCTATGAATATTCTTAATAAAATCAAGAAGAAAAATAAAAATTCAAAAAAATTAATTCAGCAATGTAAAAAAGAAATTAAAAATTTATATAATAAATTAAATAAGGGCTCATTTTTATTTAAAGAAGTAGAAAGTAATTTTAAAAAAGCAGTTCAATATTATATTAACAGTAAATATAAAAAATGTATCAAGGAATTTAATAAGGTATTATCTAATATTCCTAATCAAAAAATATCTTTAAGGTATAAAAAATACGCTTTGAATAAAATGAAAAAGAACAAGATTCAAAAAGAAGCTGAAATGTTTTACAGTAGTGCCTTATATCAGTATAAAAAGAGTAATCTTAAGGATGCTTATTATTTTATTAAAAAAGCTTTACAGATAAATAAAAATAATGAAAATTATTTAGAGTTACATACACAATATAGTAATGAGTATATAAAGAAAAGAGATCAATTGATTTATACCAAAGGAATTACAGAAGCAGAAATTTTAATTGAGCATAAAAAGTATAATAGAGCTATTAAATTACTAACCTCTTTAAAAGGCTCTTTTCCTGATGATAATAAAATACAAAGTTTGATAAAAATATGTAAGAGTAAATCTAAATTTATAAAGAAAACTTTTAACCGTAAAATGAAAATAAAATATTTAAATCAAGCTGATTCTTATTTTACAAAGAATGATTTTAATAATGCTTTAAAATATTATAAATTAGCCCGGCAATATGATAGAAATGACATGAGTATAAAAGAGAAGATTAAATCTGCTGAATTAAAAATAAAAAGAAAAAAACAAAGGCGATTGGACCCTCAGGCTGTAAAAAAATATTTTCAAAATGGTATAAGATTATATACTTTAGGTCAATATGAAAAAGCTATTATTGAATGGGAGAGGGTTTTAGAGATTGACCCTCAGCATATAATGGCAAAAAAGAATATTGCTAAAGCAAAGCAGATGATGAATAAATAAAAAATAGTATATAATTTTTCATATAATTGAGTTATTATTGGAGGTTTGTAAATGAAGATGAAATGGTTTATTGTTTTTATTTATTTTTTATTAATAGGATTTAATATTTCTTTATTTAGTTTTCCTGTTGGCTGGGAAGATAATAAGCTTCTTTTTGATAAAGGAGTTTTTCAGGTAGATATTACACATAATAAAGCTAATATTTTTATAGCTTATGTAAGGCATATTGCTGATAATTCAGAGATATTTTTTAAAGCCAGTAAAAATGAAGGAAGAACATGGTTAAAAGAAAAACGAATTACCACAGCAGAGGGCAGTTCTGAAAATCCTACAATTGTGTATATTGATAAAAAAATATATATATTTTGGGTTGATTTCCGCAATGGAAATAATGATATATATTTTACTTATTCCCTTGATACTTTTGGTAAGCAGTTTAAAGAAGAAGTTTGTGTAAGTTTAAATAAAAGTGATTCTATTAATCCTGTTATTGCAACTTCTGGTGATTATATATATTTAATCTGGTCTGATGACAAAACAGGGGATTATGAGTTGTATATTAAGAGCTTTGATATTTATAAAGAAAAATGGAGTGAGGAAGTACAGATTACTAAATACAGCGGCGGTTCATTTTATGCTTCTGTTATTTCTTTATTAGATGAGATACATTTATGCTGGCAGCAGAGAGATGGTAAGAATTGGAAAGTGATGTATTCTAAAAGTGATAATGGTATTATCTGGTTAAAGCCAATTAATGTTTCAGAGGGTCTTGATAATGCTTATACACCTTTTTTAGGCACATCTCCTGAAGGTATTATGGCTATTTTCCAGGGGTATCAAAATTATGAATCTGATCTTTATTTAAGTATATTTAATGTTTTTGATATAAAGTGGTCTATACCTTTTAGAATTACTTCAGATTTACATATAGAACGATATCCAGTTTTTATAAATACTGCAAAAGAATTTAATGTGTTTTGGTTGAGTCTTTTTAAAGAAAATAATGATATTTTCTATGCTAAAAGTTTTGATATGGGAACTACTTTTCAGGAAAAAATTAATCTTTCTTTAAGCAAAGGAGATTCTCATGATTATAAAGTTGTGCATAATATTTTTAATGATAATGTTTATATAATTTGGCAGCAAGGTAATCAGGGAAAAGTTTATTTTAAAAAGAAAGATACTTTTTGCCCTACTCCACATATCATAGCAGGTACACATAAAGAAAATGTGTGGTCTATTAAAAAAGATATAAAAATTAAATGGCAGATAGATCAGGATAAAGCAGGAATAAAAGATTTTGCTTATATTTTAGACCAGTATCCAAATACAGTCCCAGAGTTATTCTTAGCTGAATATCCTATTAATGAGGCTCATTTTTATGATGTGAAAAATGGAATATGGTTTTTTCATCTTAGAGCAAGAAATAATGTAAATAATATCAGTCCAACTGTTCATTATAAAGTAATGATTAATTATCAGTTAGATGTTTCAAAAGAAAAGTATTATGTAGTTAAATATGGTGATAGATTGTGGGATATTGCGGAAAAGTATTATAAAAATCCTAAAATGTATAAGGACCTTGCAAAATATAATGATATAAAGGACCCTGACTGGATTTATCCACATCAGATCATTAAAATTCCATCTAAGAAATATATAAAATCAAAAGAAAAAATGTACAAAATAAACAAATAGAAATTAAGATAATAAAGTAAAATGTTTACAAAATATAAATAAAAAACAGAGGAGAAAAATGAATAATAGAATAATTATAATAATATGTGTATATTTATTTTTATTTATTTCTAACATATCAGGAGCACCAGTAGCATCTATTTCACATGGAACAAGGAATACTGCTTTAGGTCATACTGGTGTATCTTATTATGCAAATGTAACTTCAATATTTTATAATCCATCTTTACTTTTATTAAACTATAGAAATACTTTTGATTTTGAATATTCCTATAACCAGGATAAGTTGTTTAATATGTTAAGTTTTAATTATATGCGTTATGTTATGAGAAATACAGTTGTTGGCTTAAATTTTATTTTTTATCAACCATCAGATGAAATTATCTATGATGGGGAGGGGAATATCCTGGAAAAAATTGGTCAGAGAACACATGTTTTTAATTCAGGAATATGTATCAGGGCTGAAAAAAGAATTAATATAGGAACAGCCTTAAGGTTTGTTAATAATAATTATAATGAGGAAGCATATAATTCCATTATGCTGGATTTTGGTTTGGTTTATTTGCCTTATAATTTAGTTAAAAATTTAAATATTGGCATAAATTTTATGAATTTATTAAAAATACAGCAAGAGTTTGTGGATGATAAAGTAAAAGAACCTTTTAATTTAAAAGCAGGAGTAAGTTATAGTTATAGATCAAGAAGGCATGATTACTTATTTGCTGTTGAATTTAATTCAAAAAAAGATTATTTTTCTCAATATGGAGTTGGGGCAGAATTTATATTAAATCATTTTTGGAGTTTTCGAATAGGATATAATGAAAAAAATGAAGTTACAGCAGGCTCTGGAGTAAAGATTTCTTCTTTTCAGTTTGACTATTCATGTGAAAAGCAGCAGGAGAATGATGTTTTTAATCATAAGTTTTCAATTACTTATTATTTTCCACTTGAATTAGATGAGGCAATGAAGGAAAAATATTATAATAAGGGATTACAATATTATAATGATTTTCATTTTAAAAGATCTTATGAATATTTTAAAAAATTATATAAATCAGACAGGTTTTATAGAGAAACAGAATATTATTATGAATTATTACAAAAGAGAACCCAGGAAATAGATAAACATCGTGTAAAAAGAATAGCCTTAGCTGAAGTGCTATATCAAGGTGCTGTAAAATATTATAAACAAAAAGAGAATAACAGAGCTATTAATAAATTAATAGAATGTTTAAAAAAGAATAAGAATCATCAAGATGCAAAAATTTTATTAAGCAGGATAAAAACAGAAGAAATAGAAAGTATGAATAAAAAACAAGCCATGGTGAGAGTAAAAGAAGGTGATTATTATTTCTTATTATCAAATTTTCCTGCAGCCTTATTTGAATATAAAGAAGCTTTAAAACTTTCACCTAAAAATAAAGAAATACAGAATAAAATTAAACAAACAGAAGAAAAACTTAGCCATCTTGATATAAAGGCATTAGGTATAAAATTATCTAAAGAAGGAGAAAATTTATTTAATAAAAAGGAATATAATAATGCAATAGCACTGTGGAGAGAAGCATTAGCGATTAATCCTGATTTATCAAAAGTAAGAGATAGGATTAATAAGGCTGAAGAATTAATGAACGATATGGAAGATAAGAAATTAACAGATAGAGTAGTAAATGATCATATTAATAATCTTTTTAAAATTATTGCATATAAAATAAAGAAAGAAAATTATTCATCTGCCTTATTTCAAGTAGAAGAGATATTAGAAATAAAACCAGATAATAAAAAAGCAAAAATGCTGAAAGCCAGGATACTTAAGAAAATCGATGATAAGGAAATAAAAGATAATCAGGAAAAATCAAGATTAGGGAAAAAACATTTAAAAGAAGGAATTAATTTATATAAAAAAGGTGAAATGGATAAGGCTTTATATCATTTAGCTGTGGTCATAGCAATGGACCCTAAAAAAGGGCAGGTTATAAAAGAATTAAATTTAATATTAAAGCGAATGGCTGAATTTGAGGCATTAGGTGTTGCTAAAGATTCACCTAATTATAAATTAGTTAAAAAACATTATATTAAAGGAACAGCCTACTATAATAAGCATGATTTTGCAGCGGCTGCTGCGGAATGGAAGCGTGTTGTAAGGATATTACCGAATTGGTCTAAAAAAGATAATAAATTAGCTAATGTAGAAGAGTTAGCTAAAAAGTCAAAGCAAAAAAAATTAGCTCATTTTCATTTAAAACGTGCAGAGACATTCTTAAAACAAGATAAGAAAAAATTAGCTTTAGCAGAAGCAAAAAGAATATTAGCAATTTTACCGGAACATAAAAAAGCAGAGAGAATTATAAAAAAATGTTTAGAAGGATCTGATATGGAGCAAGCTGTAAGAGAGCGTATTGAAAATGCTAAAGAGTTATCAGAAGATTCTAAATATAACGAGGCAATACAGGAATTAAAAATTGCTTTAATTTCAGACCCTGGCAATAAGATAGCTAAAAAAAGATTGCATGAGTATAAAATTCGTTTAAGCGATATAGAGAAAGAAAAGAAAGTTGAGCATGACTTAGATTTAGCTTATAAATATTTTGCTCATGAGAATTATAATAATGCAAAAGAACTTGTGAGGAAAGTTTTAGAAATAGATTACTTTAATAAGAAAGCTAAAAAACTTTTAAATGAGATAAAAGAAAAAGAGATGCATAAGGATTTTTCTAAGGTTGAAAAGAAAAAAATTATAAAATTATATAATCAAGGTATAACATATTATTTAGATCAGAAATATAAAAAATGTATTGAAAAAATGAAAAGTGTAATAGCCCTGGATATAGATAATGTGCAGGCACTTAAGTTTATTGAAAAGTCTAAAGAAAGACTTAAGGATAAAGCTGCTTTACCTGGTTCTAAAAAGAGAAAAAAGATAGATAAAAAGCTGGTCTGGAAATATTATTTAAAAGGAATGAATTATTACACATCAGGTGATATGAAAAATGCAATAAAAGAATGGCAGCATGCTTTGCAATTTGACCCTGAAAATAAGAAAATCAAACAGAGTATTGTAAGAGCCCGTGCTAAAAAAGCAGTATTAGAATAATTATATTTATTGCAGTATTTTTTCTAAAAAATTGCTTGATTATTGAAGATTAGGATTAGAGAATATGAATAAATTAATATTTTTATATTTAGTTTTTATATTTATTAAGCCATGTTTGTGCAATACTTACTGGAAATCAATAGATAAATTTCTTCTAAATAAATCTTTTAATGATTTTCCTTCAGTTTCCATGGTTGATATAGATAATGATAGAGATTTAGATATTTTTATTGGCAGTTGGGATGGTTATTTATCTTTTTACAGAAATATTTCTAAAGATAAAAAGTTTAAATTTAGATTAGAAAATAGTGGAGTATCTTTGAAAACTTCTTTTCAAAAGATTTCAGCAGGAATTGCATCTGTTCCTTTTTGGGTGGATATTGATAATGATATGGATTATGACCTGTTTTTAGGTAATTTAGATGGTACAATTACTTATTATAAAAATAATGGTACTCTTACAGAACCTGATTTACAACTCATAAATAAAGGGGATAATAAAAAGAATAGTTATTTTCAGATAGATGTTGGATATAATTCTGTACCGTTTTTTGTGGATATAGATTCTGATGGAGATTATGATTTATTTATAGGAGAAAGAGATGGATATATTAATTTCTTTGAAAATAAGGGCAATAAAAAAAATGCTTTTTTTAGATCTGTAAATTTTGCTGAAAATATCAAGAGTTCTTTTAATAACATAGATGTTGGTGAGTGTTCTTATCCTGCTTTTTATGATATTGACAATGATAATGATTATGATTTATTTGTCGGTAATTGGGAAGGATTATTGTTTTTTTACAGGAATGATGGTACTGGATTTGAACTTTTTTTTAATGAAATTAATTATGCAATTTCCAGGAAATTTTCTTTTAATAATTATCAATCTGATGCTGATTCCAGAATTATGATTGCTGATTTTTATAGAGATAAACATATAGAATTTATTTTTTCCAGGATAAATGGTACTATTGAAGTTTTTCAAACAACAGATGAGTTTATAAATTTAGTAAAAAAAGATAAAAAGATAGATAATAATAAATACTTATGAAAAAATATATTATTTTTGATT
>CBDVEP010000029.1:0-23283 GCA_965373035.1 uncultured bacterium | reverse complement strand
TGCAATTTATTGCTAATGATGAAGGAATTAATTCTTTAGAATTTTATAAAAGACTAAAGTCTTAACTCCTACACTACAATTTTAGAAAATCTAAAATATTACATAATATAAAAAAAACTACAAAACATAAAAAAATAGTTGACATTAGAAAAATAGGTATTATATTTAATTAATGTTTGCGAAAACATTAATATGATGGGGTGGAATAAATGGATAGAAAAATAATTTATTGTGTTAGTTTTATATTATAATGTTTACGTAAACATTATAATATATCGTTATTGTAATTATAAAATAAGAGCAAATTAATATTTGCTATAAAAATAATAATTAAAAAAAGGAGGTGATGAAATTAAAGAAGTAAAATTTTATTTTAATTTAAAAAACGGAGGGTTAAATTTATGAAAAAGTTTTTTGTATTTTCGTTTATTGCGGTTTTTATGCTGTTTGGACTTAGCCAATTAAGTTATGCTATTCCAACTGGTAGTGCAAGGGTAAAATTAGTTGTTGTTGAGTCTGGACTTCATGTTGTGATTGAAAAATGGGGCCCTGATTTTTTAGTTCAAACTAATGCTAATAATATTTTTGATAATACTGCTGGTAATACTTATGGATTTAAAGTTTTAAATACAGGTACTGAGACTTTTACAATTATGATGAGTATTACTAATGATGGTGGTGCAACTCTTGTGACTGATGGAAATCCAGGTGCTAAGCTAACAGGTGCAGATGAAATAAGAATAGCTGCAGTATTCTGCGAATGGGATACAACTCTTGTAGTAGGTAATTTTGGACCGGAAGATGTCCTTTCAAGCTCATTAATATCAGCTAGTACTAATACTGGTGTATTACATTATCCTGGTTTTGACTGGGCTATAGGCACAAATGTACCCCCTGGAGGGACAACAAGACCTATGGCTTTTTCTGTAGATATGGGATCAGCTTCTTTTGGAACATCTTATGAAATGGATTTTTATGTTGAAGTCAAGTAAGGGTTGAATTTTTATAACAATTCAGCCCTTCCTGTCATTGCGAGGAGCGAAAGCGACGAAGCAATCTAAATAAATTATATACGAGATTGCTTCGGCACTAAAGTGCCTCGCAATGACATTTAACACACCATTTAATTGAAAAGGGGTGAACTGTTACAAATTTTTTTCAAAAAAGAGGATCAGATGAAGTTTAAAAATAGAATATTATTTGTTTTTATTATTTTACATTTATTTATTTATAATATTTATGCAGAAGGACTGAAAACAGAATTTTCTGAACTTCTTTTAGAAAATTTACAAATAGGTACTACATATAGTTTTAAAAACGATTTTAATTATCCTTTAATAATAGAATATACAGGTTCTGATAAATCAGAGTTATATATAAAACCATCATCACCTAAAAGAGGAAAACCAGAATTTAAGCTTATTCCAAGTTTAAATTGGGTTAAAATTAAACCAGATTTTTTTATTGTTAAACCAGATCAAAAGATAAAGACAGATATAATTATATCTATACCTGATGATCCTGAGTTAATAGGAAATAAGTATGCTTTTGGTATTAGATCTTTTACTAAACCTGTCAAAGGTCAATTTATGGGTGTTGGTGTAGCAGTAAACAGTACAGTTATGTTTACTATAATTTCAAAAACAAAAAAATATTTAAAGAAAAATATTAAAAAGCCAAGTATGGATTTTCAATTAAATCCTCTGCATAAATATATAAAAAATATTTCAGTTGGAAAGAATAATAAAGAAAATAAAGGTATTATAGAAATTATTAATAATGATAAAAGTCCTCATACTTATATTATAACAACATTAAAAGTTCGTGATACTTCTGCAAAATTAAAACCAGGATATAAAAATTTCCCTGATCTTTCATTTATTAAATTTAAAAAAAATAAAATTCGTATAAAGTCAAATAGATTTAAAAAAATATATTATAGTATAAATTTCCCTGATAAAAAAAAGTATAAGAATCAAAAATATATGTTTATCATATCTGTTGAAGATGCAAATTCCCGGATAATGTCATCTTCCCGTTATGCAAGAGTATATGTTCATACAGCACGTGATTAGTTTATAGTTCTTAGTTTGTAGTTTTTAATTTTGAAATAAACTATAAACTAATTGATAGCAAAATTATTAAAGAGAGGCAATAAATTGTATGGATATAATTAAAAGAAGGTTTTTAATTTTGTTTTTTGTCTTTATTACTATAGCCTATCATTGTTTTGCAGGGGATAATGGATTAGCTATAATTAGAATTGGATTGCCTGGATTGCCTGATATATTTGATTTTGAAAATGGAACAACCCAGAGTTGGGAGATTGATCCTGATGGCGGTACAGATGGTTACAGCAGCCTGATTAATAAAGCTTTTAATACTTTAGAAAGGCATTATGGCACTGGTACACATTCCCTTGCTTTTGATATTGATTGTTCTGTTAAAAGAGATAGAGAAGGTGATTTGCCATCCAGCCCTTCCTATGACCCCCAACTTTGTGGTAAGGGCAGGTTTAAAATTTTAGATCATGGAGATTTGTCCGGTAAAAATGGATTTAAACTAAGATTTAATTTAAAGCAGGTAACAGGTGTATGGGGAGGTGATTGGCTTGGTGTTGTATTGTTTTTCTGGTATTCACCTGATGGAGGAGTAAACTGGAGTAATAAATGGGGATGGGATCATAATGGAAATGGCTGGGCACCGCCTCGTGGTCCTGATGAATGGACAGAAATCAATTGGGATATTTCTACTTATGGCATAGACTTAAGCTATATCAGTGAAGTTGGGTTTGAGATTTTAGGAGGAAAAAATTCAACTGGTACAGCAGTTCTTTATATTGATAAAGTAGAATTTACAGAATAATAAAGGAAAAAATATGTTAAGAAAATATTTTATTATAATAATGAGCTTAACTGTTTTTTGCAGTGGTATATTAAAAGCAAAGCTTATTTCTGTGCTGCCATTAGCACAGGAAGTTGTAATAAATACGAATGAAGAAAAGAGAATTTTTTTTAGGGTTTATAATCAATCCAAATATACTCAGAATGTTCAGCTTGAATTACAGAACTGGAAAAAAGAAGGGATTGTAACTAATATTTCCTGGACTATTTGGTGTTTTCCGGAAGAAAAAGAGTTTATAGTAGCTCCTGATTTTTATAAAGATGTGTATTTTAAGATAAAGCTTCCAAAGAAAAAAAAATTGTACAAGCATGATAAATTAATGGTAATGTGTTTTTTTTCTAAATCCAAAATAAATAAAAAAAAATTAAAACAATTATTTTCAATAAAAACACGTATAGGGGTGGCGATTTATGCGAAAGCTAAACTGGACTAATAATTTAATTATTAATTATGTACTGAAATTTTTATTAATAGTTTGTTTTTTATTCAATATAGTTGGAAAGGGTTTAGCAGATCCACCTGAGATTATAATAAATGCTAAAAATATTACAAATGACCAAATAAGTACAAATACTAATGGTGAACCTTTTATTAATTTTGGTATTGTTGGTGCTGTTACAAATGAGGCAGATAAGAAGTATCTTTCACCATATCAATATTTTCAGATTTCTTATCAGTATATTGACCCTTATAATGCTGGTTGGGGAATACAGACATATACAGATAATAGTAATTATCAGGCAGGAGGGCCACGAGGTGGTTTGGTTTCATCTACAGGGCTTAATCGCATCCCATTGTTCTGGCGTATTTATAATACTAATCAATCAACTAATGTTAGTATGACTAATGAACAAAACTGGGGAATAATTAAAGATAAAAATGATGATAATTGGAAAAATTATTCACAATCTATATCTTTAATTTATAGTAATCAATTAGCACCTTTTCCTTCTGATGCTGATAGAACCTTACCTCTTTCTGTAACAAATACAAATATCTATCTTTATTTAGGTCTCTACATTGATAAGAGTATATCTGGTGCTTCTCTTGGCTTAGAATATTATACAACCTTATATTTTGATATATTTTATTTAGTTCCTATGCCAACAATTCTTTCTAATGTGCCAAATTATGGTTATCAGGATTCTATTGTTGATGTATATATTAAAGGATGGAATTTTATTAAAGGACCTCCTTCAACCACGGTTCGTCTTAAGAAAAAAGGAGAAGCTGATGTAATTGGTAAGAATATTTTTGTTTCTAATGAAAATAAAATTTTTTGTAGTTTTGATTTAACTGGTGCAGCTTCTGGCTTTTGGGATGTGGTGGTGATTAATCCTGAAGGATATGAAGGAACATTAACAAAAGGATTTGAGGTAAAATCATTATTCCCTATAATAACTTCTATATCACCTGAAAAAGGGAATAATAATGCAATTTTAAGAGATGTGATTATAAAAGGGAATAACTTTTCAAAAGGGGCTTTAGTGCAATTACAAAAAGAAGGTGAAGCTGATTTGTCAGCTTTGGATGTTAATGTTTATGATGGAACAAAAATTATCTGCAGTTTGGATTTATCCAAAATCAGGAAAACAGGGAAATGGGATTTAAAAATAACTAATCCTGATGCAAGAGCAGTTGTTAGTAAAGAGATTTTTCAAGTTATGGGATATGATATGGTAGGAGATATGTTTGTTCCTGTGAATAATTTTTTTAAACCAGCAGAAGGTGAAAAAGTATATTTAAAATGGTCTATGACAAAAAAAAGTGCAGTAACTATAAGAATATATAATATAAAAGGAAGGCTTGTTAGAACCTTTTTAGATAATATTACATATCAACCAGGCAATTATCAATTAGAATGGATAGGAGTTAATGACCATCATCAAAAGCTATCCAGTGGTCTTTATTTTATTAAAATAACAGTAGGTGATTTTACCCAGACCAGCAAGATTGTGCTGGTTAAATAGTAATAGGACACTTAACAGGAGAATTGTCATTGCGAGTGACTGAAAGGAGCGAAGCAATCCCGTTAGAGATAAGGAGATTGCTTCATACCCTTCGGGTATTCGCAATGACATCACCTAAAGACAGTCCCATTATGTTAAAATAAAGGAGTTGATTTGTTGTGAAATTAAAAAGAGTTATTATTTGTATATTATTTATAAGTATGATAGCAGTAAAAGCAGGTGCCAGTATCAGTGGTATTTCTACCTCAGGAGTAGATATATTGACCATTAGAATGGAGCCTCGTGCTCTTGGTATGGGAGGAGCTTTTACTTCTGTGGCTAATGACATTAATGCTTTATATTATAACCCAGGTGGTCTGGTTTATCTTAAAGATATACAAGGCTCCTTAATGTATAGTAAAGGTAATGAAGATTTATTTTATGGAGGGGGTAGCTTTGCTCATCCCATAAGTAAAAAAAATGGGGTTGGAGTAAATTTTAATTTATTTCATTTAGGGGATATGAATTTTTATCATGCTGATGGATATGTTGAAAATATAGTATTAGGAAATAGTCTGTGGATAGGTGTATCTTATGCACATTTATTCTGGAATGATAATATTGCATTAGGTGCAAATTTAAAATTCATATCAAGTAAATTAGGTACTTATTCAGCTATTACAGGAGCTATTGATTTAGGGATTTTATATTATGGAGGGTCACCTTTTGTTACTAAAAAGGATGGTTTCGCATTTGGCATGGTCCTGCAGAATTTAGGGCCAGGATTGAAATATATTAAAGAGAGAGACCCATTACCTTTGGCTTGTAAATTAGGAGTATCTTATGTTTATCATTTTAAATATAAGAGATATCCATTTCGGTTTATCATAGCAAATGACATAATAAAAAGTATGGAATATGATAACATAGGAGTGCATACAGGAATGGAATTAACATATATAGAGTTTTTATCTATTCGAGCAGGTTATCAATTTAATGGCAGTTTTTCTTTTAGTGAAAATGATAATGGTCTAACTTCAGGTTTAGGTGTCAGGATTAATCATTATCAGGTTGATTATGCATTAAAAATATCAAATAATGATTTAACTGGTTTAAATCATTATTTTTCTTTTACTTATCATTTTTAATAATTTTAATAATACTGAAAAAAATGAAATAAATTAGCCACGAATTTACACAAAAAATAAAATAATTTAGCCACGAATTTACACGAATTATCACAAATTAAATATAAAATAATTAAAATTAGTGTTAATTCGTGGCTAAAATAAAAAATATTAAAATCAACATAATCAATATCTTTGCAATAACAATTATGTATGTGTAATTAATACATTATTTTGTAAAAAAATTTGACAGGGGTTTATAATTAAATAAATTTTAGGGTTTTTGATTTAGAGTAAAAATACTAATGGAGGCTCGTTCATGCAGAAAAAAGTTGAATATGATATAAAGGATGATGAATTTATTATTAAGAATTATAATGAAGCCAAGCCTTTTGCAAGTTTTTTTCCAGGTATTGCTGGTTTGTGGGGTAAGCCTATGTGGATTTTTTATGTTAACAGGGCCCAGTCAATATCCTGTATGGGAACAAAGGATAAAGATGGATCTATTATGGAATTCTTAGCTGCTAATAAGGCTTATCGGATGACTTCCCTTCAGGGATTTCGAACCTTTATCAAAATTAAAGATAAATTTTTTGAGCCTTTTCAGAATATTAATGTTTTTAACAGGCAAAAACAGAGAATGCACATAAGCAGTCATTCATTGAAATTAGTAGATGTTAACCCTGAAACAGGACTGGAGATTTCTGTGGAATACTTTACGCTTCCCAATGAAAATTTTCCGGCATTGGTTAGAATTTTAAAAATTAAAAATATTTCAAAAAAAACATTATCAATGGAATGTATCGATGGATTGCCAATGATTAATCCTTATGGCTGGGGTGATTATTTGCTGAAAAATATGAGCCGTTTGGCTGAGGGATGGTTTAGCGGTGTAGAATTTTCTAAAAAATATAAGGTTCCTGTTTATAAACTTTCTGTTGAACCGGAAGATAGACCTGAAGTTGTAGAAATACAATCAGCAAATTTTTATACAGGATTTTTTAAAGATAGAAATAATAAAGTGCAATTGCCGAAATTTATTGTTGACCCTGATATTGTATTCGGATCAATGAAAGATTTTGCTCTTCCGAAGAATTTTATTGATAATGAAAAATTCCAGATTTCCAATCTTGTTTCAAAAAATAAAACACCTTCCGGTATGGGGTTTTTTAAATCTGTTTTACAGCCAGGCAAAGAATTTCAGTATTATTCTATGATAGGTAATGTCCAGAGTATTACTGAAGTTGATTTAATAATGAACAAAATAATAAAAAAGGATTTTTTAAAAAAGAAAAAAGAAGAAAATCAAAATATCATTAGAGATATTGGAAATAATATTTTAACAAAATCAGATTCTAAAGAGTTTGATAATTATACCCAGCAGACTTTTTTAGATAATCTTCTGAGAGGAGGTTATCCCATTACAATAGGAGATTCTAATTGTAAAAAAAATTATTATGCTTTTTCAAGGATTCATGGTGATATGGAAAGGGAGTATAATAATTTTGTTATAACCCCTGAATATTTTTCCCAGGGAACTGGTAATTACCGTGATGTTAATCAGAACAGGCGTAATGATGTTTTTTTTAATCCGGAAATTAAAGATGAGTCAATTATTTATTTTATGAATTTAATACAAACAGATGGTTTTAATCCTTTAAAAATAGTAGGTTCAAAATTTAAAATTATTGTTCAAAAAAAGGTGCTTTCATTTTTTAAAAAAACAGAGCAGAAGAAAGTAAAGGAATTTATCTTAAAACCAGTTAGTTTAGGTGATTTCTTTAATTATTTAGAGAAAGAAAAAATAAAGCCTGTTATTAAAAAGGAGTTGTTATTAAATAAATTAATGAGTGCTTCTGAAAGAGTTGATTATGCAAATCCTGGAGAAGGTTATTGGTCAGACCACTGGCATTATAATATTGATTTAATTGAGAGTTATTTAGCTGTTTATCCGGAGGAGCTGCAGAATTTTTTATTAAAGAAAAAAGTTTTTACTTTTTATGATAATCCGCATATAGTTGTTCCCCGTAAAGAGAAGTATATACTTTTTCACAACAAACCAAGACAGTTTAATGCTGTAATTCATCATTCACAAAAAGCACGGATGATTGAAAGCAGGGAAAAAGACCCTGATATAGTCAGGACAGATTTTGGAAATGGTGTAATTTATAAAACAACACTTATAGGAAAATTAATTTGTCTTACAGCAAATAAATTTGCCAGTCTTGACCCTGAAGGTGTTGGCATTGAAATGGAGTCAGGTAAACCAAACTGGTGTGATGCATTAAATGGTCTTCCGGGTTTATTTGGTTCATCTCTGGCAGAAACTCTGGAATTAAAACGCCTGATAAAATTTATATTAAAGGCTATTCATAGAATGAATTTAAATGCTCAATTACAGATAAGTACAGCCAGGGAGTTTATAGACTTTATGGAAAATTTAGAAAAAGTAACAATTACATATTTTAATGATAAATTTAAATTCTGGGATAAAACACATGAAGTAAAAGAACAGTATTGGCAAAAAGTATTATTTGGTTTATCAGGAAAGGAAAAATCCATTAAAATGGAGACCCTTGTTAGGATTTTAAATTTGTTTTTAAAAAAAGTTAATATTGGGATTAAGAAGGCTTTTGATAATAAAAAGGGAGTGGTCTATACAAATTTCCAGAATGATGTAATTGCTTATAAGATTTTAAAAGAAAAAGCACAGGTGAAAAAAAATATCAATGAGCTGACCTGTATCACGCCAACAAAATTTAAGCAAAAAACCCTGCCTCTTTTTCTTGAAGGTCCTGTTCATTATCTGCGGATTAGTGAGAATAAGCAGGAAGCAAGAATTTTTCATCAGAATATGAAAAAGAGTGAAGTATATGATAAAAAACTTAAAATGTTCAAAGTCAATGCATATTTAAAAGATACCAGTATTAATATAGGTAGAATAAAGATTTTTACCAGAGGCTGGCTGGAGAATGAATCTATATGGATGCATATGGAATATAAGTATATGCTGGAGCTTTTAAGAAATAATCTTTCTGAAGAGTTTTATAAGGAGATGCCTGATTTTTTTGTGCCATTTATGAACCCGGCTGTTTATGGCAGGAGTATATTTGAAAATGTTTCATTTATTGCAAGCAGTGCACATCCTGAAAAAGAAGTTCATGGTCAGGGATTTGTCTCCAGACTGTCAGGTTCAACTGCTGAATTTATATCAATGTGGATTGCAATGACTTCTGGTTTATGCCCTTTTTATTTGGAAGATAATAAACTATATTTAAAGTTTCAACCTTCTCTTGCAAGCTGGCTTTTTACAAATAAAAAAGAAACAGTAAAGATATACAATAAACATGATAAAATAGAAGAGGTTAGTATTCTAAAAAATTCCTTTTTATTTAAATTTTTAGGAAATACCATAATTATTTATCATAATCCAAATCGAAAAAATACTTATGGTAAAAATAAAGCAAAAGCATCTAAAATGAAGTTAACATATTTTAATAATAAAATAAAAGAGATAGATGGTGGAGTGATCCCTGAGCCTTATTCTTATGATATCCGAAATCTGAAAGTAAAAATTATTGATATATGGTTGGGATGAAAAAATAGGGTCTGTTTCTAATTTTTACTGAGATTGTTGAGTTTTTTATTTATAATTATGTTTGCGTAAACATTAATTAATTTAAAAAAATGGGGATGGTTCCTGTTTTTTACCCATTTTTTCTGGTATTTATAATGAAAGTAAATATTACAGCAATTATTTTCTGTATAATAACAAAAAGTTTACTTGCACAGCTTGATACAAATGCTCCCTGGCCAATGTTTAGGCAGAATATAAGGCATACAGGTCAGACTAATGCTAATGTATTAGGCACACAAAAAAATCCAGTTGCAAAATGGCAGTGTCAATTAGGAGGCTCTTCCTATATTAATTTTTCCTCTCCTGCTATAGGTTCTGATGGTACAATTTATATTGGCTCTACTGATAATAGATTATATGCTGTAACAAATGGAGAAGTTAAATGGCAGTATCTCACCTTTGGACCTATTTATTCTTCACCTGCTATAGGTGCTGATGGCACAATTTATATTGGCAGTGATGATAATAAATTACATGCTATTAATTCTGATGGTACACCTAAATGGGATTGTGTAACTTCTGGAGATATTCTTTCCTCACCTGCTGTAGGTTCAGATGGCACTGTTTATATTGGCAGCCGTGATAATAAATTGTACGCTATTACTAATGGTGAAATAAAATGGACGAACAAATTAGGTGGTGAGATTTATCATTCTTCACCTGCTATTGGTTCTGATGGTACTGTTTATATTGGCAGCCGTGATGATAAATTGTATGCTATTACTAATGGTGAAATAAAATGGACAAATAAATTAGGTGGTGATATTTATTCTTCTCCAACAATAGGTACTGATAATACTATTTATATTGGGTGTTATAGTGATAACAAATTATATGCTATTACTAATGGCAAAATAAAATGGACAAATAAGTTAGGTGGAAGTATTTATTCTTCACCTGCTGTAGGTTTTGATGGGACAATCTATATTGGTTGTTTTGATAGTAAGGTATATGCTATCAATGCTGATGGTTCCTTAAAATGGACCAATCGCCTGGGAGGAGTTGTTGATTCATCTCCTGCTATTGGCTCTGATAATACTGTATATATTGGATGTCGCGATAATAAATTATATGCATTAACTAATGGTTCTGTAAAATGGTCTTATACGACTGGAAATAATATTTACTCATCCCCTGCTATAGGTTCTGATGGAACAATCTATATAGGAAGTTATGATAAAAATTTGTATGCTATTGGAGAAAATCATTATCCTGAATTATTATGGAGCGGTAATGCTGGCTATATAAATGATGGGGTTAAACCAAATACTAATATTGGCGGTACTTATTTCAGGTTTGAAGTAAAATATAAAGATGCTGATAATGATTATCCAATAACTAACCAGGTATGGATTGATATAAATGATAATGATATTTATGATGATATTGAAAAATTTACAATGTATTCTAATTCAGGTTCATCATATTCAAATGGCATAGTATATACCAATGCTAAAGCAATATATTATGCAGGTGATGGTGTTATTAATTATATGTTTTATTTTAAGGATAAGTATGATTATCTGCCTTTACCCTGTGCTCCAATATCAAATCATAGCTTTACTGTTACTAATAAGGGTTATACTTCAACTTTAGGCTGGACAGGTGAGTTAGGATTTACATTAGATGGTGTTAATCCAAATACAAATACAGGGGGTACAAATTTTGTTTTTAGAGTTAGTTATACCAATACAAACAATACTGCTCCAATAATAAGTCAGGTATGGATAGATAAAGATGATGATGGAGGATATGACATATCAGAGAGATTTGACATGAAAGAAGATAATATTGGTGATGTGGATTATACTGATGGTAAGATTTATACTTTTACAAATATAGTTGTCTATAATGGAGATGGGATATTAAATTATAAGTTTTATTTTGTTGATGATATTTCTTATAGCATTGGTGAACCAGCAGCAAATCATATATTTAGAATAATAAGAGTAAATAAATATTATGTAAAAACAAATGGTAATGATTTATATCCAGGGAAATCTATTGAATATGCATGGCAGACAATACAGAAGGCAGGGAGTACAATTATAGCTGGAGATACTGTATATATCCTTGCAGGGAATTATAATGAAAATGTAGTTGTTTCAAATTCTGGAACAGCAGCTTCTAATATAATATTAACTGTATATACAAATGATGTTACAGTAAATGGAGGAAGTGGGTCATATTGTTTTTATCTTAATGGCAAGAATTACATAAAGATGGCAGGACTTGAATTAAAAAATGCTACTAATGGAATACAGTTAAATAATTCAAGGTATAATACAATTATAAGCAATAATATTCATAATAACAATGAGTCAGGAATATATCTGGATAGTAGTTGTAGATATAATGACATAAATAATAACATAATCTGTTCTAATCAAGATTGGGGAATATATTTATATGGTGCAGATAATAATACTATGAAAAATAATATAATCTATCAAAATAGTGATGATGGGATTGGTGGTTATGGGGCTGGTGGTAATACATTTATAAGCAATATCTGTTATAGAAATAGCTTAGATGGTATTGCTCTTTG
The DNA here is from genome assembly GCA_965373035.1 of uncultured bacterium. Lineage (GTDB taxonomy): Bacteria > Spirochaetota > JAHITG01 > JAHITG01 > JAHITG01 > CBDVEP01. Next base: position 11,118 of record CBDVEP010000029.1, on the reverse strand, counting down.
GTGGGCAAGTGGTCTTGGTGGTTGCAATGCAAATACTCTTATAGGTAATATTTGTTATAAAAATGCAAGTGATGGTATTTATGTAGATGGGAATAATAATTATATATCAGGGCATATTATTTATTCTAATACTGAATCAGGGATATATTTACAAGGAAATGGAACATGGAATGTGACTATGGTATCAAATCTAATCTATGGAAATTCAGGAGAAGGCATTAAATCTTTAAATGTCAGTGCTGCAAGTACTGTAATCCGTAATTGTACATTATTTAAGAATAGTTATGGATTCAGGAGATTAAATTCAACAGGAGTGAGTATAAGGAATTGTATAGCTGTTTCTAATGTTAATTATGGGTTTTCTGATTTTTTTTCTTTAACTTATAGTGATGCGTATGGAAATGGGACAGGGGATTATAATACAACTCCTGGTATAGGCTGTATTACAAATAATCCTTATTTTATTTCAACAGAGCCCGGCAATTCTAATTTTCTTCATCTTTCAGGGGTTTTCCCAAGTCCTTGCATTGATACAGGTGACCCTGCTGATCCTGTGCCTTCTAATGGAGGCTTTCGAATTGACATTGGCAGATATGAGTATATCTTTACAAACACATTGTTTTCTGTTAAAAAAGTTAATTCAGTTTCTTTAGCAGGGAATTCAGAACATCCCATTCCAGGTGCAACATTAAAATATACAATCAGCTACTCTAATAATGGAGATTCTGCAGGATGCAGATTGATTATTTATGACAGGATTCCTGATAGAATACATACAGATTATATAACAAACAGTCATACAAATTCCCAACCTAACTGGACAGCAGAATGGTCTACTAATAAATTTCCTGATCAATCATGGACATCAGGAGATTATACTAATGTCCATCCAGCCTTACAGTCTATTAAATGGATACGATGGAAAAAAAATGTAGCAGGGGAAATTGAAACAGGTTTTTTTCGTTATAGCCTTATTATAAAATAGTAAAATTTTTTGCTTGATATTTTTTTTAAAAAATATAAATTAAATGATAACGTAAACATTAAAGGAGGTTGTTATGAAAAATATTTTTAAAATCGGTTTTCTTTTTCTGATAGCTATTTTTATATTAGGTAGTTGTGTTTTAAAAGAAAAAAAAGACAAATTAACATTAGAAATTGCTATATGGGGAAATATTAAGGAAGTTCAAATTATTAAGGATTCGATAAAAAATTTTAAAAAAGAGCATCCTGATATTAAAGTAATAATTTCTCATTCTCCCCAGGGACAGGGTTATATTGACAAATTATTAACAAGAGCTGCTTCTGGTTCCATGCCTGATGTTATGTTTTGTGAAGTTAATTTTGTTGATAAATTTATTGAAAAAAATATGCTTTTGGATATTTCTGATTTCTTAAAAAATGATAAGGAAATTTCAGGGAATGATTACTTTCCTGAGATACTCAATAGATTTAAGCAGGGAGAGAAATTATTTGGATTACCAAGGGATGTAGCTCCTTTTGCCTGTATATATTATAATAAGAATTTATTTGATGAAGCAGGAATATCTTATCCATCTGATAATTGGGATATGAAAAAATTTCTATCAACAGCTAAAAAATTAACAAAAAAAGATGCTTCAGGAAGAGTGAAGCAGTATGGTTTTTATGGTTGGTCATGGCAGAATTTTGTTTATGCTTTTGGAGGCAGAATTGTTGATAATATTCAGAAACCTAAAAAATGTATATTAAATCAGAAAAATGCTATTAATGGATTAAGATTTTATAAAGATTTAATTTATAAGCATAAAGTAATGCCTGCACCAGGCAGTCAGGAAATGGGATTCAATGAAATGTTTATGACAGGTAAAATTGCTATGTACGGGTCAGGAATATGGGATACGCCTGTATTAAGAGATATAAAAACTTTTAAATGGGATGTAGTTATGTTCCCTAAAGGCCCTGGTGGCATGCGAGGTTTTGCTACAGGAGGTTCTGGTTATGCCATATCTGTTTCTGCTAAAAATCCAGAATTAGCTTATAAACTTTTAAAAGTAGTATCTGGTGAGTATGGACAGAAGAAGTTAGCTGAGACAGGATTGGCTCAGCCAGCACTTAAACATTTAGCTTATGGTCCTTATTGGGAAGGTGATAAAACAAATCCACCGAAAAATAAAGGCATGTTAAATAAAGCTGTGCAGTATATTATTTTTAATCCTTTTATTGCTAACTGGTCTGAAATAGAACAGAAAGTAATTAATCATAAGATAGATTTAGTTGTTCGGGACCAGCTTGAAATAAAAAAAGCTTTAAATGATGCAGCAAAGGAAATAAATCAGATATTAGAAAAAAGGTAATATAATAAGGAGTCAGAAAGAGTAGTTACTCAAAGAGATTATGTGTCTTATCACTAATTGTATATAAAAATAATTGACAATTGAGATTTTTATATTAGTTTATTTATTAAAATATAAATTAATTTATAATGATTTTTAAACTATATTATCTTGAAACAGGTATTTAATATGATTACTGCTAAGGAAATAATAAATAAAATAAGAAGCAAAATTATAAAAAACATTCATCCTCAAAAAATATATTTATTTGGCTCTTATGCAGAAGGAATTCAAAATAAAGATAGTGATATTGATTTACTTATTATAAAAAAAACGAATTTACCAGCTCATAAAAGAGGAAAAATGATAAGACGACTTTTTTATGATTTAAGGATACCTATTGATGTAATTGTTTATACACCAGAAGAGGAAAAAAAATGGGGAAAAGCTTCACTATCGTTTATTAATATTATTAAACGAAAAGGTAAATTACTTTATGAACAATGATGCTGTAGAAGCTATTAATATAACCAAGAAAATAAAAGAAATAGTTCTATCTAATTTACCTGATTCATTTAGACAAAAAATATAAAAAAAGATGTAACTATTCAGGTATTACAGTTAAATTACATTTTTATGTAGTGTAAGGGTCGATAGACCATTAAAATAAAATATTAAACGGGCTCTCCTCGTAATGACAGGAAGGGCTGAATTATTATATAAGGTACCATAAAAGGAGTCAGAAAGAGTGGTTACTCAAAGTGAAGTAGCTAAAAAAGCAGGGGTATCATTTATTACTGTTTCCCGTGTTATTAATGATAAAGGGAATGTTAAAACTGAAACAAAAAAACGTGTATTAAAAATAATAGAAAAATTGGGATATTATCCAAACAGCCTTGGACGTGGTTTGAATATGAACAGGACATTCTCTATTGGAATTGTTATCCCTTTTACATCTCATATATTTAGAACTCCTTATTACGTTGAGCTATTAAGCGGTGTTGAAAAAGCCTGTGCGGAAAAAAGTTATAACATTTTATTATATCCAAAGCAGGAAGAAACAGAAGTAATTGATTATAAGAGGCTCTTTTTTGAAAGAAAAGCTGATGGTCTGATTGTCATTGCTCCTGAACTTAAAGATGAGCAGATTAAAGTTATAGATGAAAAAAAAATTCCATGTGTTGTAGTAGATGGAAGACAGTCAGGGAAAAATATTATTTTTATTGACAGCAATAATCAAAAAGGTTCTTACATAGCTGTTGAATTTTTAATTAAAAATGGGCATAGAAAAATTGGTTTTATAAGTGGCTGGACTTTTGTAAGAAATGGCAGGGATCGTTATGTTGGCTATAAAAAAGCTCTGCAAAAATATAATATTAAAATAAAAGAGGAATATATATTTAGTGGTGATTTTACAGAACTTTCAGGTTATTTAAATATGCAAAAAATGCTTTCTCTGCCTGACATACCAACAGCAGTTTTTGCAGCTAATGACCTTATGGCTATTGGTGCAATGAGAGCTATTAAAGAAAAAAAATTAAGGATCCCGGATGATATTTCTATTATTGGATTTGATGATATTCAGATACTTAATTATATTTCTCCTTTTTTAACCACTATAAAGCAATTTCCTTTTGATATGGGTTATACTTCTGCAAAATCATTAATTGATAGAATTGATAATAGTTCTTCTCTTTTACGATCTAAAATTTTTAATGTTGAATTAATGATCCGTGAAAGTGTACGCAAACTATAAAATAATCAGCCTGGTTTTATTTCTTAATATTATCTCCTGTCATTGGGACAAACCTGACAGGGATGATAGACTTTTCTTTAATTTTACCTTTTTCTTTTATTAAAACTTTTAATTCTTGATAAGCTTCACCAACCGGGATGACCATTCTCCCTCCTTCTTTTAATTGTTTTTTTAAAGGTTCTGGCACATAAGGAGGGGCACAGGTAACAATAATTCCATCAAAAGGTGCATATTTTTCAAGACCTAAATAACCATCACCATAAAAAACAAATACATTATCATATTTAAGAGATTTTAATTTTTTTTTGGAAGATTCTGCCAGGTACTTAACAATTTCAATTGTATAAACTTTATCACATAGTTTAGATAAAATAGCGGCTTGATAACCGGAACCTGTCCCGATTTCTAAAACCTTTTCCTTTCCTTTTAATTGTAACAGTTCAGTCATCAGGGCAACAATATAAGGTTGGGATATAGTCTGACCTTCTCCAATAGGAAGTGGATAATCATTATATGCTTTTTCCCATAAATATTCTGGAATGAATAAATGACGTTTTACTTTTAGTAAAGCCTTAAGTACACGTTTATCCTTTATCCCTCTTTTTTTAATCTGGTATTCCACCATTTGTTTTCGTTTTTCTGCTAATTTTTTTTCATTTAACTAGTTATCATCTGAACATGCAGCATAAATGAATAATAAAGTAAGTAAGCATATAATTAATGATTTTTTTATTAATTTTGTCATTATATTTGAAATTATTTTATTTTAAAATTACTGCTTTCTCTTATAATTAATTCTGCATCAAGTTTAACAGAGACCTGTTTAATACTATTTTTTTCTTTAATAGCATCCATCAGCAATTGAGCTCCTATTTTTCCCATTTCAGTCATAGGTTGTTTAATGGAAGATAAAGGCGGGTCAAAAGCAATATTAGGAGCCATGTCATCAAATCCTATTATACAAATATCATTAGGGATTTTTAATCCTAATTTTTTAATACCCATCATACCACCATACGCCTGTAAATCACTGCCATATAGTATAGCTGTGATTTTTGGGTTTTCTTTTAGGAATTTTTGAGTGGCTACCTTGGATTCCAACAAATCGTATTCCATTAAATATTCAACTAAAGAAGGGTCATAAGTAATTTTATGCTTTTTTAATGCATGTTTATATCCATTAAATCGATCCTGCCATACCTGTTCTCTTGTAGGGTCAAGAGTTAAATATCCTATATTTTTATGTCCTAAATTAATCAGACTTTCAGTAGCTTTAAATATAGCATTGTAATTATCAATATAAACACACATTCCATAATCAGTTTTATTATTTAATAAAACAACAGGAATATTTTTTTTAAATAAGCGTGAGATGAGTACATCAGAAATGTTTAAGAATATAATAATTAATCCTCTTATATTTCCATTTGAGATTAACCTGTTGAAAAATATTTCCTTTGCAGCTTCATAATTTAAATCATGAATATTATCAAAAGTATAACGCAGTTCATAATATCTTGATTTTTTTAAACTGTAATTAATGCCTCTTTGTATTTCATCAACAAGATGACCCCCGGCTGCAGCATAAATAATCCCTATTAATGGCAGGGACTTATCATACATTCCATCTTTACGTGAAGATATGTAAGGTTTGTATCCAATTTCTTCAACATACTTAAGGACCTTAGCTCTTAATATATCACTGACACAGGGTTTATTGTTTAATACAAAAGAAACAGTTGTAGGTGAAACATTTAATTCTCTGGCAATACTATTAATGGTTATTTTGTTATTCATACTAAATATTTTATTCTTGTCTAAAATGTTTTATGTGTTTTAAAATAAACATTTTTTTTAATATGTCAACAAAAAGTTGTAATATTGCGTAATGCCGATTAGACTTCTTATGTATATATAAGTGTAGTGAAGGCTTTATCCCTGGATAAGGGAGGTCGGTAGACCACGTTTATAACATAAAGAAATAGGGTCTATCGACCCTTACACTACATTTTTTACATAATATGAGGTTATGGGACAGCCATAAAAAGATATTTTAAATTTTTAAAAGCATTGTTTCATTCTCATTTAGGGTTTTTACTATTTCTTTTTTCATATCTATATTAATATTATAGTGATATTGCTGCTGCTTTTTTGATATATTAATATAACAATTTTTATTTTGAAATTTTTGTTTTATACTTATTTTTTTCCATTTATCAGGTAATTTTGCTTTTATTTTTAATCCATTATAATCAGGAATTATACCTGTTAGATATTGTGTTAATATAATAAACAGCCAGGGTGCTGTACCTGTAATCCATGAAAAAGCTCCCTCGCCATATCTTGTGTTCCCTGGTCCGATAATATATTCAGGAAGAGTATAAGGTTCTACTTTATAGAGTTTAGAATCCCTGTTATTATTCGGCATAAGGAGTTTTATTAAATCATAAGCTTTATTATAAAGACCTAATTTTATGTATGCATAAATTAGAAAAATATCAGCATGATAAAATATGGCTGCATTTTCCTTAGTACCTGGAGCAAAAGCTGTTATTCTTCCTATATTTTTCTGGTATTCAGTATAAGGTGGTACAAATAAAGGAATACCATGTTCACAATTCATATACTTGTCAATAACATTAATAATCTTTTTTTCTTTATCTTTATCTGTAATGCCTGAAATAACAGCCCAGGATTGTGAATTCAGATATATTTTACATTCTTTATCTTTTTCTGTTCCTAAAGGTTTTCCTGAATCATCATATGCCATAATATACCAATTGCCATCCCAGCAATATTTATTGATTATATTTTTCATGTGCTGATATCTCTGTTCACATTCATTAACAACTTTTTTTTCATTAAGAAAGGAAGCCAGTTCTTTTAATTCCTGCAGTGCCCAGCACATTTGCATGGCAAGCATTACAGATTCACCTTTTCCTTTAATTCCAACTTTATCCAGTGCATCATTCCAATCTTGTGTTCCCATCAATGGCAGATGATGTCCTCCTGTGGCTCTATCCTGAAGAAATCTTATTCCCTGAAGAGCATGTTTATAAAGAGCAGCTTCCCCTTTATCAAAATATTTTATAGATTTTTCAAGAATTTTTATATCACCTGTACCTTTTACATAAGCATTTAATAAAAAAGGCATCCATGCAGGAAAATCAGAAGTTGGCTTTCCCATATTTGGTCCTGTTTCCAGTGACCAGCCTGATAAACATTCTCCATCCTGCCTTTGATGGTTGGCTAATTTAATGATAACATTTTTTGTATATTCCGGGTTAATTGGTATTAAGCCAAAAGCATCCTGTGCAGTATTTCTGTATCCAAAAACACCTCCTCCTTCATGATAATAAGAAGCTGAACGACCTACATAATTGCAAATATACACCTCATATTTAAGCCATGTATTAACCATCTGGTCAATTTCTTTATCTTTTGTTTCCATGATTACATTATTTAAAATCCTGTCATTCCAGGTTTTAATAGTATTTATTTTTTCTTTTTTAATATTAGTAAGAGTAGATTGACTTAAGACTTTTTTAATATTGCTTGTGTTTTTTTCAATACCTAATATTATCCCTATCTCTTTTGTTTTGCCTGGATTTAATGTTGTTTTGTGTTCTAACACACCTACTATATTTAGTCCCAAAACTGGAGATACGTTAGTTAATTTGCTATTTTTAATTGCTTCTGGTTCCTGGTAGTTTTTATATTGACCTATGAAATTTTCATAATCAATTTCAAAATTTGAAATTTTTTCAGTTGAGGAGAAATAACACATATATGGCCAGGGAATATGATCAACAGGCTTTTTCCGTGTAATAATAGCATTCAGATTTTTGTCAAAATATCCCAAATTATACAAAGTAGTTATATTACGAACCTGTAATTCTATGAAATAATCAGCTAACATCCATTCTATAAAAGGATAGATTTTCAGATTCCTTTTTTGTTTGCTTAAATTTTTAATTTTAATAATCCAGTATTCTGAATTGATATTTATTGGCACAAAAAATTCTATACTGATTTCAAGGTTATTTTTTATGCCATGTATTGTTGTAAGTCCAGGTCTGTGAATAGTTTTTATTGTATTATTTTTTAAAGCAGAAAGACCATTGAATTGGAAATAATTTTTTGTATCTATATCATATATATATAAATATCTTCCTGGCTCATCAGTCAGATAATTTTCAGGTCTCCATCTTGTAATCCTGTTTTTTTGTGAATCAAGAAAAAAACTGTATCCTCCGCCTGTCTGGGATATCAATGCAGTGTACTTTCCATTGCTTAAATAATTAATCCACGGTCTTGGTGTGTTTAAATTTTTAATTTCAAATTCCATGTTTTGATTTTTAAAATCACCATAATAAGTAAATTTTTTTTTATTTATGGGGATTTTACATTTATTAGGATTTCGCATGTTTACCTCTGTATATTATAAATAGTTTTTATTTATTTATAAGTCAAGCAGAAATTGTTTTAATCAGGTCTTATTATCTAAGAGACCGTTGCGAAAATGCAATAGTTTTGAACTTGACATAATTCAGAAAATGTAGTAAAGGCTTTGTCCCTGGATAAGGGAGGTCGGTAGACCCCGTTACTTATATATTTATTAAATCATACTTTATTTCACTATACTTATTATAATGTGTTTTTATTAAATCAACAGCCTGATTAAATTTTTTTACCTATCTTTTATATATTTAGAGTCAGTCCTTCATAGGAGTTCATGATTTTAAGGTTTTTTGCAACAGAAGGGTCATAATTATGTTTTATTACTTTAAAAAATTTGTTAATTCTTTGTAAATGGTTGAACATTACTTCATCAGAATTACGGGGTTCATAATGAAAAAAGATTACATTTTTAGCATGTGCCCTAAGTGCTAACTCTACTCCCATTGTATAAGAGCTATGCCCCCATGTGAGTTTTTCTACTGTTTCTTCTAAAGTGTATTGAGCATCGAATATTAATATATCTGCATTTTTAACAAAAACTTCATAGTCCTGAATAAATTTATAATCAGTATTTAAAATTTCATTATCAGAAGAATAAACACATTTTTTATTATTATACTCAATGGAAAAGCCGTAAGAATCACCCGGGTGATTCTGGGCAAAATTAGTAATTTTTATATTATTTATTGAAAAAGAGTTATTTTTTTCTAAAGGTATAAATTCTATATTTGATGCCATTTTATTTAGTTCTAAAGGAAAATATTTAGCGTCTTGTTGATATTTTACCCTTTCTTCAATATCAGAAAAGGGTGAGTATATTTTTATATTTTTACCAGTGATGTATGCCGGAACAAAGAAAGGGAATCCGCATATATGGTCCCAGTGAGTATGAGAGATTAATATGTGAATGATTTTGTAAGATTTAGATCTTTTTAAAAGGTCAAGTCCCAGTGCCCGAATTCCACTCCCAGCGTCTATTATAATAAGTTCATCATTACAGTTTATTTCTACACATGCTGTATTACCACCATAAGTACTGTTTGCATGAATAGGCTGCTCTTTTAAAAAATCCTTTATATTTTTTGTTTTATAAAATTTGCTTTTATTATACAAATACAGTATTTTATATAGTTTCAGCTTTATCTGTTCATCTGAAAGAGGGGTTGGTATAGACCCTCTTACACCCCAAAATTTAATTTTCATAATAAGTCCTTTACATAATGTATATTATTTACCATTTATTTTATCGGCTTATTTTTAAATTTATAAATGTAATAATAATTAATTATTTTCTTGATTTTTAAGGAGAAATATGTATTTTTATTCAAATTCAATTGGTAGTGTTAAAAAAGAAAAGAAGAAAAAAATTAGCCACGAATAAACACGAATGAACACGAAAAAGAAAAAATTTATATATAAAAGAAGGAGAAAAGAAGAAAAAAATTAGCCACCAATCAACACGAATTAACACTAATTTTAATTATTTTATATTTAATTCGTATTTATTCGTGTAAATTCGTGGCTAAATAAATCTTTAAATTTTACAATGTTTTTATTGTTGACTTTAAAAATATTACAAATATAATATAAAAGCATTTCGATATTTGGGAGAGAAAATAATGTCCAAAGCCACAAGAGAATCATTTGGTGAGATGTTGCAGGAGTTGGGAGGTATAAACAAAGATATTGTTACTATGGATGCTGACCTTTCTAAATCCACAAAGTCATGCCTTTTTGCTGAAAAATATCCGGATAGATTTTTTGAAATGGGTATTCAGGAAGCTAATATGATTGGTACAGCAGCAGGTCTTTCTTTTATGGGTAAAATACCTTTTATTTGTAGTTTTGCTGTTTTTATAACAGGACGGTATGACCAGATCAGGTTATGTATTGCTTATTCACAGGCTAATGTTAAGATAGTTGGGACTCATTCAGGACTGGGAGTAGGGGAAGATGGAAATAGCCAGATGGCTTTAGAAGACCTCTCCATAATGCGTTCCTTACCTAATATGATTGTGCTCCAACCAGTTGATGATATTGAAACCAGGGAAGCAGTAAAGTTTGCAGCAAACTATGAAGGTCCTGTATATTTAAGATTAACCAGACAACAGGTTCCTGATATTAATAAAGATGACTATAAATTTAAACCTGGGAAAGGTGTTGTATTAAAAGAAGGAAAAGATGGGACTATATTTTCCTCCGGATCAGTTGTTTCAAAAGCTTTGGAATCTGCTTGTGAAATGGAAAAAGAGGGTATTAGTTTGCAGGTTGTTAATATACATACAATCAAACCAATTGATAAGGATATTATTATTCAATCTGCAGAAAAAAATCCAAATATAATAACAATTGAAGACCATAATATTATTGGCGGGTTAGGGTCTGCTATTTCTGAAGTAATAGCAGAGCATGGAAAAGGAAAACTTCTGCGAATAGGACTGAACGATGTTTTCGGTGAATCAGGTACTTCTGAGGATTTATATAAAAAATTTAAGCTTGATAAAGAAGGAATTATGGGGACGGTGCGTCACTTTGTAACATTATAATGTTGATATATTTAAATAAAATATAATTTTAATAATGTTA
>CBDVEP010000028.1:0-23594 GCA_965373035.1 uncultured bacterium | reverse complement strand
ATCGCTGTACGAATTTATTCCGGCAATTTTTACATTCAGGATATTAATTGACAAGGAATAAAAAAGTATAAATTGATTTCAATCCCTTTTTATTTTTTATTTAAATTATATGATATATTAAAATATTATTTTTAACTTTCAGGGATTATTTACCGATAGAAATACTATGAAAGTTTCTTTTCTACATCATAATAATAAAAATATGTCCAGCAGCATGAAAGCATTGGAGAAGGCTGTAAAATTACCACAACAATTAATGGGAGATTTATTAAAACTTCAGAATAAAATGTTGAAGGTAAATGTTGCAGCTAAAGTTCGCTCAACAAAGATTGATACCTATGCTTAAAGACAGCTATTAGGCTGATTTTTTTCTATTATATTAAACTAAAATGCTTTAGGCACTTATCATGAAAAAAATACTAAGTTTATGTATATTACTGAATATTACAATTATTTATGCACAATCCCCTGTGGATAATTTTGGTTTTATCAATGATTGGCGTCCTATAAAAGAGATTAATACCAAATATCATGAATTTTCAATGACCATAAGTCCTGATGGAAGTTTTATGATTTTTGGAAGCACCAGACCCGGTGGGTTGGGAGATAAAGACCTGTGGATTAGTTATTTTAATGAAGGCAAATGGACAGAACCTGAAAATTTAAAAAAATTAAATTCTTCTTTTCATGACCAGGAGCCTTTTATTACTTATGATGGAAATGCCTTGTTGTTTTCATCTGACAGGGATGGCGGTATGGGAGTAGGGGATATTTATATTTCATACAGGCAGGGTAAGAAATGGTCCAAACCAGTAAATATTGGACCTCCTGTAAATACAAGAGATTCAGAAAAAATGCCGTCTGTATCAATGGATAATAAGGAGCTTTTCTTTTCCCGTATCCCGGTTGACTACAAGACAAGGTCACTAAAAAAAGATCATATTCAAATATTTACCTCAGTATATGAAAATAATCACTGGCTGGTACCTGTAAAATTATCAAAACCGGTTAATCAATTAACCTATGATTTTGCTTCACGTATTATGCCTGATAACAGGACACTTCTTTTTTGCAGTGCACGTAAAGGAGGAAAAGGCGGGTTTGACATCTGGCGGGTCAGTCGTGATAAACCAGAGGCTAAATGGAATAAACTTTCTAATCTTTCATCTGTAAATACAGAGAAGAACGAGGTACATTTTGCTTTTACAATAAGTGGGGACAGGATGTATATGACATCACAAAGAGTAGATGAAAAAAATTATGATATTTATGAATATATTGTTAAAGAACAGATTATAGACCCTACAATTACTTTACAGGGCAGAATTACAAATAAAAAGAATGGAGAACCAATTGAATCATCTATTACAGTAGAGATGTTTAGTGATTTGGATGAGAAGTTTAATATAAAAAGCAGTAAAAAAACAGGAGAATACAGTGTTACACTGCCAAAAGGAGGGGATTATTCCATAACAGTTGAATCTCCAAAATTTATGTTTTACAGCAGAAGGCTTGATTTAACCGAACTTTCGAATTCATTTATTGCTAATGTTAATATTGGTTTACATCCATTAATAGCAGGAGAGAATATTATTATTCGTACTATTTATTTTGATCCGGATTCACATAAATTACGGAAAGAATCCAGAATAGCTTTAAATCGCCTGGTCAAAATTTTAAAACAAAATCCAGCTATCAGGCTTCTTATTAAAGGACATGTTGCAAAGGTTTCTGCAAGTAAAATAGACCCTCAATGGCTCTCAAAACAGCGTGCAAAAGCTGTTAAACAATATCTGGTAGAGAATGATATATCTCCATCCCGACTGCAAACAAAAGGCTTTGGCTCTTCAAACCCAATAGGGGATAACAGCACAGAAGAAGGACGCATAAAAAACAGGCGTACCGAATTTGAGATTTTAAAATAGCATCATTATATTAATCTATAAATCTTTGAATCTTTAATTTTTATGTTTTTTATGATTTAAACGATTGATAAGGAAAAATATCCCCATTAAGTGAGAGGACACTGAATATAATATTTAAAAATTGACATAAAAATAAAGTTTTATATATTATAATCAAGTATAATAAGAACTTATCGGGAGATAAATTTTTATTATATTATGCACCGATGCCTTAAGCATATTAAATTAATAAAAATGAATGGGAAAATATAATGAAATTTATTATTCCTCAAATATTTAGAAAAGATATTACAAATGCTATTAAAATATTAAAATCACTTGGCTGCACAGAAATATATCTTTTTGGCTCAATAGTAAAAGGAGATTATAGAAAAAATTCTGATATTGATATTGCAATAAAGGATTGTCCACCAGATAAATTTTACTATGCAATAGGAAAATTATTATTAAGTCTGGATCATTCTATAGATTTAGTTGATATTAATCATGAAAAAAAACTTTTTAAACTTTTAAAAGAAGATAAGGAGCTTGTTAGAGTTGCATAATAGTACTATAAAAAAAGTGCAATTTGAAATTGGACAAATAGACAATTTACTTGATAAATATAAAATACTTATAGATTTATTAAAAACTAAAAAACCTGATGATATTGAACTTGCTGCTATTGCTTCAGTTTTACACGCTTTTTATAATGGTATAGAAAACATTTTTTTACTTATTGCAAAATCAATAGATAAAAAGGTTCCTTCAGGTATAAAATGGCATAGAGATTTACTTAAACATAAGTAAAGTATTTTGTAATTGAAAAAATTAAATATTTTTAAAATATATACAACTTTTTTTTGTATAATATATATGTGAGAGAAGAATTATTATTAAATGGTCATAGAGAACGTCTCAGAAAACGATTTGACAATGTAAGAAGAAAATATTTGAATGACTGACTTATTTAAAATTTGATAGAAAAAAATGGAAAGTGAAAAATAAAGAGATATATTAAAAGCAATAGAATAAAAAAATGAAAGAATCATAAAAGACAATGAGGTTTATAATTTTTAATAATTATGTTTTATAGAAGAAAGTTATTATTATCATTATTGCAAATTTTTAATGGGAAATTAGATACATTAACATTACAAAAATATCTTTTTCTATTTACACAGACACAAGAAAAACCTCTTTATGATTTTTTACCATATAAATATGGTTGTTTTTCATTTTTATCTTATGCTGATAAAAGAACTTTAGAAAAATATAATATTATAATTGAAGATAATGATATTTGGATAAAATGTGATAATTATAACTATTTAAAGGAATTAAAATCTGAAGATAGGCTTGCTTTATTTAATGTAAAAAATGAATTTGGTGATTTAAGTAAAAAAGATTTAATAAGATATATTTATTTAAAATATCCTTATTTTGCAAAAAATAGTGAAATATTAAATAATAATTTTAATAAGAATGAAATTAAATTTATTAAAAATAGCCAGACAGATATAAAAAGTAATTTACTAATGAGTATAGGATATGAAGGGAAAAGTGTTGACAATTTTTTTAATTTGTTAATAAAATATGATATAAAATTACTATGTGATGTTAGAAAAAATTCAATAAGTATGAAATATGGTTTTTCTAAGAATCAATTAAAAAATATTGCTGATAAGCTAAAGATAGAATATATGCATGTACCAGAATTAGGAATAGTATCAGAAAAAAGAAAAAATTTAGAAACAATACAGGATTATTATAAATTATTAGAAGAATACAGTAGAACAGTAATTCAGAAAAGCCATGATTATCTTAAAAAATTAAATAATATATTTGAAACCTATAAAAAAGTTTCTATTATGTGTTTTGAAAAAAATTATGAATGCTGCCATAGGAGTAAAATTGCTAATGCTTTAATTAATATTAATTCAAGATGGGAAAAAACCTATTTAAATGTATAAGCCCGTAACAAAAAAAATATTAATAACAGTTAAGACTTACCCTATACTTTCTACAAAATATGATGAATTAGTATGCACTGCTGGTTTAGATGAACAAGGCAATTGGTATAGACTTTATCCAATTCCTTTTAGAAAAATTGATTATGATAAGCGTTATAAAAAATATCAATGGATTGAAATCAAAATTAAAAAAAACACTAGGGATTTCAGACCAGAAAGTTATAAACCTATAGATTTTGACAAATTAAAGCTATGTGAATTTATTAATACTGATAAAGGATATTGGAGAAGACGAAAGAAAATTGTACTTAAAAAAATATGTTTTGATATAAGTAAACTCATTAAAGAAGCTAAAAATAAAAAGATTTGTACATCTTTAGCTGTGTTTAAACCCAAAGAAATAATTGATTTTAAAATAGAAGAGGATAAAAGAGAATGGGATCAAAAAAAAATTAAGCTTTTAGAGGAAAAAGCTAAACAGTTAAATTTATTTTCAACATCTGAAAATCCTTTTGAAATTGTTCAAAAATTACCATATAAATTTTCTTATACTTTTATTGATAAAAAGGATGTATCAAGCACATTAATGATAGAAGATTGGGAAATAGGTCAATTGTACTGGAATTGTTTAAAAAGGAATAATGGAGATGAGAAAAAAGCTTGTGAAGATGTAAAAATGAAGTATTTTAATGATTTTGCTAAAACAAAGGATATATATTTGTATTTAGGCACAACACGACAGTTTCATTTTATGGCCCCAAATCCATTTTTAATTATTGGAACTTTTCATCCTAAAAAAGATAATCAATTGAATTTATTTGAAAAATAGTATATTCCTATCTTTGTAAATATACAATAATAGTAAAACATGGATCTGGATATTCCTGATCTAAAGTATAAACAATGCCCAGTTTATCACCATTTAATCCAATGATGGTATTATGCAGAATATTTTTTTGATCATGATAATCAGATAATTGGTTGAAAACCACATTTAAGGTTGGGCCAAGTAATTCAAAAGTTCCTGATCCTGTTAAACTTTTATTACTGCCTTCTGTCCATTGAACACTAAAACTCATTGTTTCATCAATATTAAAAACCAGGGAACCTGATATGGATGTAACTTTATATATGCCGATAATATTATTACCATTATATTTTGCACTTGTGATGTTCCATGTTCCTACTAAATTTTCTATATTATTTACTGCATGTCCTATAAAATCAGGATCCATTGGATTATTCCATTCCCTGTCCTTTTTCATACAATTAAAAAGAAAAAAAGAACATATAATAATTAGAATAATATATTGTTTCATATATTTATACCCCTTAAATTAAAGTTTAATTTTACAATTTAGTTCAAGATGATTTTTTCGTGAAACAAAATTAAAAGAATAATTAGATTGAATTTTTTCTGGAATACAAGATGTTTCTTTTTTGTTTTCATTTTCAGAATCTTTTAATGAATTAATAATATCTATCAGTAATAACAGTCCTGCTCCTGTAAAACTGACAATAGATATATTTCGCCAAAGTACCATGTCATCAGCATTATCCTGTGATAAATTTCTAAACAATGATGCAGTATCAGGTGTGGTTGCTTTTCTATATAGCTCATAGTAATTATCAGATCGGTCAGATAAGTATGATGCCTGTAAAGTGGAAAAAACACCAAAAGCACTTAATGTTAAAAAACCTATTTTTGCTGTGTTGATTTTTGTAATTTGATAACCAGCATTAACATTAAGTGTAATTATTAAAAGAAGGAATATTATAATTATGCAAGTCGATATTTTTGAAATCATTTGAAGCCCTCCTGTAACTATTATTTTATTGTAATATAAGTAATTGTAAAATAAAATCAAATTTTTTTAAAGTAAAAAAAATTGGACAATGAAATATTAATAATTATAATAGCGGTGAATATGATGAGCAGATTTATAGATATTTGCTTGTATTAATTTAAAACATGAAAAAGGAAAGATTATGACATCTATAAAAAGAAATCCTTATGAAACACGGGTTGTTATTACCGGGATGGGAACTATCAACCCAATTGGGAATAATGTTAAAGAATACTGGGATAATTTAATTGCAGGTAAATCAGGTGTTCGTACTGCTCAGCATACTGATTTGAGTAATTATCATGTTAAAATTGGTGCTGAAGTAGATTATCCGGACCTTTCAAAATATTTTAAGAAAAAATTTATGCCCAAGCGCCTTGATCGTTTTATTGTTTTTGGTCATATAGCTGCTGTTGAGGCTTTGGAAGATGCTGGTCTTGATATAGAAAAATCACCTCATCGTTATGGTGTTTTAATTGGAACAGGTGATGCTGGTGTTGGTATTCAGTTTAAGAATATCAGCAATGTAGTTGAGCATGGCTTGGATACTGTTTCTCCTTTTTATGTTGTAGGTTGTATTCCCAGTACTGCTTCTGCTTATTTTGCTAAAGAATACAATCTTCAGGGGCCTAATTTTTCTGTTAATTCAGCCTGTGCAACAAGTAATCATGCAATTGGTCTGGCTGCACTTCAGATTAAAATGGGTATGGCTGATGCCATGATAACAGGCGGCAGTGAAGCTGTTGTTAATGAAATGGGATTTGCAGGGTTTGGAGTTATTCATGCTCTTTCAGAACGTAATGATTCTCCTGAAACAGCCAGTCGCCCTTTTGATAAGGACAGGGATGGTTTTATATTAGGAGAAGGAGCAGGAATTGTATGTCTGGAAGAGTTAGAGCATGCTAAAAAACGAGGCGCCTATATTTATGGAGAACTTAAAGGTTTCGGCTTTTCATGTGAAGCCTATGATTTAGTTGCACCTCATCCTGAAGGCAGAGGTTCCTGTGCTGCTATGGAAAATGCTCTTGATAATGCAGAACTCAATAAAGAAGATATTGACCTTATAAATGCACACGGAACTTCAACTCCACTTGGAGATCTTTCAGAAAGTAGGGCTATATGTAAAATTTTTAATCATAATTTTAAAACTATACCTGTACACAGTACGAAATCCATGATTGGTCATCTTATTGGTGCTGGTGGCGGGTGTGAAGCTATTGCCGGTATTCTTGCTTTTGAAAAAGGAGTGATTCATCCTACTATTAATCAGTTTGAACAGGACCCGGAAATTTTAATTAATGTTGTTAAAAACAAACCAATGGAAAAAGAAGTTAATAATATACTTTCCAATAGCTTTGGCTTTGGCGGGCAGAATGCTTCTATTATAATCTCAAGGTTTAAAGAATAATTTTACTTGATTTTTTGCATTAAAGTATTATTATTTTTTTTTATATTTTGAAGTTAGAATAGTAGGCTGTGATTTGATTAACTATTTTAAAAAAAAGTGTAGAAACAGACCTTTAGGTCTGTTATTTTCATATTTTAACACATACCCTGAAGGGCACTATGCCTAAAGGTGTGTTTTTACATAAATCGATAGCCTGAGTTATTATAAATGCAAGAAAAATATTTTATATGAAGATAAATGAAAATAAAAGAGTTGTTATTACTGGAATGTCCACTATTAATCCACTTGGGGATAATCTTGATGATTATTTTAATAATTTAATTAATGGTAAATCAGGTGTTAAAAAGTGGGCATCTATTGATATGTCTCAGGTTGAATGTAAAATTGGAGGAGATCTGGGTGATTATGACTGCAATGCTGCATTGGAAAAGTTGAGGGAAAAAGTAACAGAAGCATTGCATAAAAAATTGCGTAAACTATTTCGGACATCTACTTTTTCTAATAAAACAACTATTCTCTGTGCAGTAAATGCCTATCTTGATGCTGGTTTATTTAATGTTGAAAAAGACCCTTTCCGCATGAGTGTACTTGTTGGAGGGCATAATTTTAATTCCAGGTATATTACAAAAAACAGTGATCAGTTTAAAGAAGAACCTGCTTTTATTGACCCTTTATTCGGGGTAGAAGCTCTTGACCCAAATATTCCTGCCACAGTTTCAGAGATTCTTTCTGCAAGAGGCCCTACATTTACAGTGGGAGGAGCCTGCGCAAGCGGTAACCTGGCATTACGTGATGGGTTCAGGGATATTATTACAGGGGAATGTGACTGGTCTGTTGTATCAGGTGCGATTTTTGATATGACGCCTGCTGATATACATGCAATGGCATTTCTTGATTCTGTTGTTGTTGACCCGTATTTTCAGGAAAATCCGGAAAAAGCTTCCAGACCTTTTGATAAAAAACGCTGTGGCTTTGTTCCATCTCATGGGGCAGGAACACTCATATTAGAGGAGCTGGAAACAGCAAGAAAACGAAAAGCTCATATTTATGCTGAATTGCTTGGAGTACAGGCTAATTCAAATGCCAATCATCTGCCGGCACCATCTTCTGAAAGTCAAGCCATATTAATAACAAATTTGCTAAAATCAACAGGGATAAAACCTGAACACATAGATTATGTGAATTGCCATGCAACTGGTACACCACTTGGTGATCTTGAAGAAATCAAAGCAATTAAATCAGTTTTTGGAGAACATGCTTATAAAATAAAGTGTAATGCCCCAAAATCAATGTTAGGTCATGTATGCTGGTCAGCGCCTATTGTAGAGACAATTGCCGGTATTCTCCAGATGAATAAAGGAATACTTCATCCAACTATTAATATTGATGAGCTTGACCCTGTGATAGACATTGATGTGTGTGCTAATGAATCAAAGGAATTTAAAGTAAAATATATGCTTAAAAATTCATTTGGCTTTGGCGGATTAAACTGCTGCAGCCTGATTAAGAGTTATGAGGAATAAAAAATGAATGTATTTGTTACAGGTGCATCCAGAGGTATAGGCAGAGCTATTGTTCTTAAAATGGTTAAACAGGGCGCAGGATGTGCTTTTACTTATATGTCAAATAAAGAAGCGGCTCTTGCGACTATAAAAATGGCAAAGGATATTAACTCAGAGGTTGTAGTTAAAAGTTATCAGATGGATACAAAAATACCTGATCAGGTTGAAAAAATAGTGGAACATGCTATAAATGATTTTGAAAATATTGATGCAGTAATTAATAATGCTGCTATTGTAAGGAATAATGCTGCTGCACTTATGACTAATGAACAGTGGGATGAAGTTATTGCTGCCAATCTTTCAGGTCCTTTTTATGTAAGCCGAAGTTTTCTTATGCATTTTCTTTCAAATAGAAATGGTAAAATCATTAATATTTCATCTTTGGCTGAAGAAGGATGCAGTGGTCAGGCAAATTATGCTGCAAGTAAATCCGGTTTAATTGGCCTAACTAAAACACTGGCTAAAGAATATGGAGCCAAAGGAATTACAGCAAATGTTGTAACTGTTGGATATGTACAGACTGATATGACAAAAGATCATATGGCAGAAGAACTGCATCAATTCTGGCTTAAGCACTGTCCATTAAAAAAAGCAGGTAAAGCAGAAGATATTGCAAATCTTGTTTATTTTCTTTGTACAGAAGATGCAAATTTTATAAATGGTGAAGTTATTCACGTATCAGGCGGATTAACTTATGCCCCGTAGTATTGCCGCAGAGTTACAGAGAAAAAATATAAAATTTATATTAAAAATTTTTGTGGCAATAAGTTAAATTTAAATATATTAAAATAGGAGTAAAATATTTAGATGAAAAAAATTGGGATTGAAAAAATAAATATATATGGTTCATCTTTATGTATGAAGCAGGCTGATCTGGCGGGTGCCAGGGGTAAAGACCCTGAGACAGTAATTAATGACTATTTAATTGATACGCGTTCATTGAATCCTCCTTATGAGGATACTGTTACTATGGGCGCAAATGCTGCCATGCCCATCATTACTGAAGAAGATAAAAAAGATATAGGGTTGCTTATCGTTGGAACAGAAGGGTCTGTGGATTTTGGTAAGCCTATCAGCACGAATATTCACAGTGCATTAGGTCTTCCTCCCAATGTAAGGAATTATGAAACAAAGTTTGCCTGTTATAGTGGTGTGGCTGCTTTGGATAGTGCTATTAACTGGATTGCTGCTGGATTAAATCGCGGAAAAAAAGCACTTATTATTGCTACGGATTATTCCAGGGTTCATCTTAATAAACCGCATGAATTTGTCCTGGGTGGAACATCTGCTGCACTTCTGGTTAGTGATAATCCTAAAATAGTGGAGTTTGAACTGGAGAAAAAAGGTTTCTGGACAACTGATATTTATGATACATTCAGACCCACTGCCAGACATGAATCAGGTAATAATGAAGTAAGTCTTTACAGTTATATGGATGCTATTGAAGGTGCTTATAATCATTATGTAGAAAATGTAGAAAATAACAAAGAGGAAGTAAATTTCGATACATATTTTAAATATAATATTTATCATATGCCATTTCCGGGTATGGCTTTTCAGGCACACAGGATTCTTTGTAACCTGTGCAGTCCAAGACCAAAATCTGAAATTAAAGAGAGTTTCAACCTGAAAGTATTTCCATCGCTTAGATATGCAAGACGAGTAGGGAGTACTTATGGTGCGAGTAATTTTATTGGATTATGCGGACTAATAAAAAGTGCAGATGCACTAAAGGAAGGAGACAGGGTTGGACTTTTTTCTTACGGATCAGGTGCTATAGGTGAATTTTACAGTGCACTTATATGCCCTGAAGCAAAAGAAATAATTAATGAACTAAAGATAGATGAAGTTCTTGACAGGCGAAAAGAAGTAACAGTTGATGAATATGAGAATGTTGAGAAATTACGGGAAAGTAATATAGAAAATTCTGATTTTATACCTGATTTTTCTATACTGGATAACTGGTATGATAAACATTATAAAGGAAAAGGATATTTAGTTTTAAAAGAAGTAAAAGATTTTTATAGAAAATATGAGTGGAGTTAATACATTGTCTTATGTTGAACAATATATAGATTCTCATGCTGCCATTATTACGCTGAATAAAAGTAAAGAAGGGAATTTATTAAATAATAAAAGTATGGATGCACTCCTTAAAGCATTTACATCTGCTGTTTCCAATACTGATGTAAGAGTTATTATTCTTCGTTCCAATGGAAATAATTTTTGCCTGGGCATGGATTTAGTAATGCTTCAATCTATAGAAGGAGATAAAAAGACAGCAAAGGATACAATTTCTCTTTATGTGAAATTGTTGTCTTTTATTCATGCTTCCTGTAAACCAGTTCTTTGCCTTATTAATGGGGCAGTAAAAGCAGGTGGTGTGGGGCTTGTTGGAGCCTGTGATATAGTTATTGCTTCAGAAATATCAACCTTTGAGTTAAGTGAAGTTTTTCTTGGTTTGATCCCTGCTAATGTATTACCGTTTATTTATTCTTTTAAAATGTCTCCACAAAATGTAAGGTATCTTATGCTGACAGCTAAAAAAATTTTAGCAAAGGAAGCTCACAGGCTTAACCTTGTAGATGAAGTTTTTAAAGAAGAAGATATGGAAAAAGGGATAAAATCTGTAATTAAGAATCTTTTCAGGGCATCACCTGATGCTTTAGCCAGTGCCAAGCAGTTTACACATTCTCTTTTTGGAGAAAAAATGGAGAATTCAACTATTATGGCAAAAGAAATATTACTGGATATGATTCAGGATCCTAAAGTAAAACAAGCAATAAAAGATTTTAATGAAGGAAACATTCCACAGTGGTTTGATAAATTCAGACCGGAAAAATCTCTTGTAATATAAGGTGAGATATGAGTAAGAAAATTATAATAGAAGTTAAAGATAATGGTATTGCTTATTTAAAAATGAATGATATTGAACGAAAAAATGTTTTTGCTGATGATTTTATTGATGAATTAATAAAAGGAATTGATATTCTTGAAAATAAACATGAAGTAAAAGTCCTTATTTTACATGGTTTGGATGATGTGTTTTGTGCCGGGGCAGAAAGGCAGAATTTACTGGACCTTTGTGATGGCAAGATCCATGTTAAAGACCTGCTTGTTTCTGAGAAATTGGTTCATACGCAGTTTCCTGTAATTGCAGCTATGGAAGGTCATGCTGTTGGCGGCGGATTGGTTATAGGAGCTTGTTGTGATATTGTGATTGCTGCTAATGAAAGCCGTTATGGTTCTGTTTTTATGAGTTTGGGTTTTACACCTGGTATGGGATGTACAAAGCTTCTTGGAGAATTAATGGGTCCATTTATTGCCAGTGAAATGATGTTTACAGGAAAACTTTTTAAGGGCAGGGAGTTATCTGATAAAGGAACCAATATTAATTATATTATTCCTAAAGTTGATGTAATGCAAAAAGCTAATGATGTAGCCCTTCTGATTGCAGAAAAGAATATTAAATCCATTAATCTTTTAAAGTATTCTTTAAGTGAAAAAAAGAAAAAGCTTTTAATTGAAGCACGAGTTCATGAGGATTTTATGCACAGGTTGAGTTTTGCATATCCTGAGACAAAAAAAACAATTGAAGAATTTTATGGAAAATAATTATGATACAAATTGACATGAAAGATAAAGCAGTTCTGGTTACTGGTGGAACAAAAGGTATTGGTTATGCAACTGCGCTGCAGTTTGCAAAAGCAGGAGCAAGATTATATCTGACTTACAAATGGGGCAGTGCAGATACAAAACAGATTGTTGATGAATTTAAAAAGATTGGAGCGCCTTTACCTGTTTTTTTAGAAGCAGATGTTTCACAGGATGAGGATACGGATAAACTGCTTGAAGAAATTGCTAAAAAAGAAAAAAAGATAGATATATTTATTTCAAATGTAGGGTTCGCCCAGAGGACAATGACTCTGGATGAATATAAAAAAAAATCTTTATTTAAAACCCTGGAGTACAGCACGTGGCCTATGATAGAATATTCCCGTAAAATTAAAAAAGTTTTTAAAAGCTATCCCAGGCATATTGTTGGTATATCAAGTGATGGCCCTGACCATTTTTATCAGGGTTATGATTTTGTAGCTGCTTCTAAATCCTTGATGGAGTTTTTTGCTAAATATCTTTCCATCCATCTTTTTGAAGAAGGCAGCAGAGTAAATGTGATTCGTTTCGGGACTGTGAAAACAGAATCGTTTTCATTGATTTTCGGTGATGAGTTTTTTGATTTTCTCAAAGAGAATGGTATCCCGGATGAGATGATTCTTAAAGTAGAAGATTGTGGAAAATCAGTCTTTGCTCTTTGCAGTGGGTTTATGGATGCTGTGAATGGTCAAATTATTACTGTAGATTTTGGCATGCCTTTCAGGGATAATCTCATGATGAGGTATCTATCTTTAAAGAAAGATAATAAATAAAAAAAACTTGTAATATGAAATGGTTTATATATTATTTGTGTGTTTGAGGAATCAGGTTTCTGTTTGAGCCCTGACCCTTAAAAAGAAAGGAGGAAAAAATGGAAAAAGCAGAAGTTATTGAGGTCATTAAAAAACATATTCTGGAAAACCTTGAAGATGTAAAAGAAGATGAAATTGATCCCAGCAAAGCAATGACTGATTATGGAGCAAACAGCCTTGATATTATTGAAATTGTTTCCTGTTCCATGAGAGAGCTTAATGTTAAGATCCCACGCTCAGAGCTAACTGATTTAAAAAATATTGATGAATTAGCAGATAAATTTATTGAACATAAGTAAGAAAAATTAAAGAGGGGAAAAGTATGACAGATATTCTTAGTTATAGTTTAGCTGATTTTCAGTATAATGATAATCCTGATGTTCTTTCGCCGCCGGATGATTTTGAAGAATGGATTAATAATCCTAAAATAAAAGCAAGTTTCGGTTTTTTTGAACAGCAATTATTAAAAGCCCCTTGTGCTGAAACAGAGATTTTAAGCAATTTCGATAATAAAAAGCGAAAGGTAATTAATTTAACTTCATATAATTATCTGGGTTTGTCCTCACATCCTGAAGTTATTCAGGCAGTCCAGTGTGGCGTTGAAAAATATGGATTAAGTGCTTCCGGTGCACCTCTTCTATCAGGCACTTTTGACCTTCATGTTAAATTTGCCCGGATGCTTGCTGATTTTAAACAAAAAGAAGACTGTCTCCTTTATTCCTCTGGTCTTGGTGGAAATTATGGAGCAATTCAGGGGATTTTAAGAAAAGGGGATATCTTCATTCTTGATGAGAAATGTCATAAAAGTCTTGTTGATGGAGGTACATTATCAGGTGCGAAGATGCTCTTTTTTCTTCATAATGATATTGATTCTCTTGTTATGATGTTTGAAAAAAACAAAGGGAAAAGAACTCTTGTTGCTATTGAAGGAGTTTATTCCATGGATGGTGACCTTGTAAAGCTTCCTGAGATTGTTGAAGTCTGCAAGCAGTATAAAGCTGGTATTTATATTGATGAGGCTCATTCAACCCTTATGTTCGGAGAAAATGGCAGAGGAGTGGCTGAGCATTTTAACCTGGAGCATGAAATGGGTGTTTCTTTTGGAACATTGAGTAAATCTTTTGGAGGTGTGGGAGGATTTATCTGTTCCAATGCTAAATTGATAAGGTATCTTAAAGGATATTCTTCACCTTATAATTTTTCATGTGCACCATCACCACCTGTTATAGCTGGTTTGATAAAAGCACTGGAAATTGCAACCAGGGATTCATCCCTGCGTGATAAACTCTGGGAAAATGTTAAATATTTTAAAAAACAGCTTGTTGATATGGACCTGGATTTAGGCGGGACAGAGTCACAGGTTATACCTATTATAATTGGGCAGTCAGGAGAGCAGTTGTTTCATATGGCTGCTGAAATCCAGAAAAGAGGTCTCTTTCTCCAGCCAGTAGATTTTCCTGCTGTGCCGGCTAATTCAAGGAGATTTAGAATTTCTGTTTCTTCCCAGCATACAAAAGAGGAAATTGATGAAGCCTGCAATATTATAGAAGACGTTATTGTAAAAGGTTTGAAAAAACAGCCATGCACTTCGAACAGTATTTAAAACAATATAGAAAAAAAATTCTTGCCCAAGATAGTGATTTTTCTGAAACATTAGATTATTCCAGGAATGATATAAAAAAGCTTATTCCTCATCGCGAACCTTTTCTTCTTATTGATAAAATAAAAGGAATTGACCTGGAAAAGGAGATGATTTTAGGGGTAAGAAAAATTTCAGGTAATGACCCGGTTTTTAAGGGACATTTTCCTGATTTTCCGGTTTATCCCGGCTCACTACAGCTTGAGATGGTAGGGCAGTTAGGACTCTGTCTTCATTATTTTGTTGATAAAGGGAGTATAAATATTCAGGAAAATGTTAAACCTTCAACAGTAAGGGCAACAAGGATTATTGGTGCTTATTTCCTATTACCTGTTCTCCCAGAAAAAGAAGTTATTTTAGTTGCGAAAAAATTGGAATATGATACATTTTTTGGAACAATTATTGGACAGGTTATTTCTGAAGGTAAAGTTTGCAGTGTTTCCATAAGTGAAGTTTGTTTTATGGAATAAATTATAAACATTAGCCACAGAGACACAGAGAAAATTTTCTAATTTTTAAAATATTTTTTTTATTTCTCAGTGACTCTGTGTCTCTGTGGCTAATGTTTTGGACAACCCATGTAAAAATAAATATGGAATTTTTTAAAAACATAACAGATATACTTGCCAAGAGAAATATTATTTTTTATGGAACTCATAATAAACAATCAGTTGAGTCGTTATTAGATGAAGAAAAAAAGGTTATCTCTGGTGCAGTATTAAAAAGACAGGAAGAATTTGCCACTGGTAGATGGTGTGCCCGAAAGATATTTAAAAAAATGGGGCTTAATTCAGTTCCTCTTTTAAATGGAAATAGAGGAGAACCTATATGGCCTGATGGGATATGCGGCAGCATCTCACATACAAAAGGAGCATATTCTGCAGCAGCAGCTTTTGTTGATTATTATCTTTCTATTGGTATTGATATTGAAAATATAAAAAGAAAAATCAGTGAAGGGGCTGCAAAGATTATTTTAAATAAAGATGAAACAGAATGGCTTCCTGCCGCAGGAACAAAAAGAGAAGAATATATTAAACTTATTTTTAGTGCTAAAGAGAGTGTTTTTAAACTGTTTTATCCTGTTATAAAACGTTGTTTTTCGTTTACAGCAGTATCTATATTACCTCTATCTTCTGAAGGAATATTTTCTTTTATATTAAATGAAGATTTTAATAATATTTTTCCAAAAGGAAAAGTTTTTACAGGACATTATTTTTATAATAAAAGTTGGCTTTTAGCGTTAAGCTGTTTGGATTCTTCCCGGAAAGATTAAATTTGAATGAACAGGTAGTTAAAGAGGTAGCAATAAAATGTAAAAACCAACCTTTAGGGCGGTTATACTAAGTTATCTATGGTGAAATAATATATGGCAAAAATCATCTATGGAATTAATGCTGAAGGATTGGGACATGCAACAAGAAGCAAACCAATTATTGAATACTTGATGAGGCAGCATGAGGTTATGATTGTAACAAGCAGTAAACCGTATGATTTTTTAAGTAAATTTTTTAAAAACATTTTTAAAACAAAGGGATTTAATATTATATATGAAAAAAATAAAATTAATGTAATTAAATCCATTCAACAAATTTTAAAAAAACCAGATGAAGGGCATTTCTTTAAAGACTTGAATAATTTATTTAAAAGTTTTAAGCCTGACATTGTAATATGTGACCTTGAACCGACAACTTCACTTTTTTCTGTTTTAAAGGGGCTGCCTTTAATTAATATTGATAACCAGAGCATATATATAGTTGGTAAAATTAAGCCATCAGCAAAGGACATGTTGGATTATGAAACAACAAAAAATCTTGTAAAAATATGGATGCCAAGAGCCAGTTATTTTTTCCCATGCTCTTTTTTTCCTGTTAAATTAAAAAAGAAGTATAAAAAAAAGAAAAATGTAAAAATAATAAAGCCAATACTTCGGAATGAAGTTTTAAATTTAAAAGGGATGCAGGAAAAAGATTATATTCTTGTTTACCAGACTCATGATAATAATTATGAACTGGTTAATATTTTATCCAGCATTAAAAATAAGTTTTATGCTTATAAACTGCCTACAGGCAGAGAAGTTAAAAATATTGTTTTTAGAAAAATAAACGCCATGCAAATGCTTAAAGACCTTGCTTGCTGCAGGGCTGTGATTACAAATGGCGGGTTTTCATTGATTTCAGAAGCATTATACCTGGGAAAGCCAGTTTTATCAATGCCAATCAGGGGAATATATGAACAAAAGTTAAACAGCATGAAAGTTGCAGAGTTAGGTTTTGGAGAATGGCATAAATACTTAACCTCTGAAATCATTCAAAATTTTATCGTAAAAATTCCTGTATATAAAAAAAGACTTGTAAAATACATGGGAAGCGGGAATGAAAAATTATTTAGTGATTTTGATAAATTAATTCCTAAATTGATAAAAGAAAATAAGCAGAAATATAGTAAGATAAAAGAAACAAAAGAAAAAATTTTAAAAAAATTAAAAAATTTAATTGTTTTTTGGGAAAAATATTATAAAATAAAGCAGAAATAAATATAATGTAAATGAATCAAGCAATTATTAATAATACAGTAGCCGAGGCTTAAGCATCGGCTACATTTAAAACTAAATAAGATGATATGACATACATAGATAGTTAGGAAAAATTTTATTTAAATTTCTCCTGTGCTTATAAGTCTTTCGATTTTATAAGTACCTAATGTTACTGCCTGTCGATAACCCTGCCATGCAGCTTCTGCAAATCTGCCTTTTTTTCTTATATGGAAAAGCCATTCATCACAATGTTTTATAGCCCCATCAGGGATAACCCCTGCATGGATATTACGCAGCCATTTTCTGTTATAAATTTCATGTGTCCCGATTGGTGGTGCTATCAGAATTGGAATACCAAGTCCGCAGTAAAAGGATAGCTCACTTGGCTTTGTCCATAAAATATCAGTCTCGTGTAGAATTTTATTAAATTTATCTAAATAATTAAAGAGTTTTGGGTCGTAAATTATTTTAATTTCTTTTCCCATATAAGATGAAAGGGTTAAGGATTTTATATGATTGTTAAAATCATTATATATATATTTATGAATACCAGCAGACAAAATAAATCTTATTTTTTTCTGTTTTATTTTTTTTTTCAAGGAAGTAACAATTTTTTTAGCCATGTTAAATTGGGCACCAGCTCCACCTACGGCAAACATGAGTGTAAAATAATCAGGTCGTAATTTAGGAATAAATTTTTTCCCGAAAAAATGGCAGAGAGAGTGTTCATACAGGTTAAAAAATTTATTATCAGGATCCAGCCTTAAAAGCCTTGCCAGGAGGTCCTTTTTTAAAATTTCAAGTTTATTTTCAGAGCCAATATTTTCTTTAGGAAGGGGAAAACCAGTAAAAAATATGTTTTTTTCTTTAATACCATATAATAACAGCCGTCTTTTTGCATGCTCAGAAGGAACCATATATTTTATATTACTGTTAAAGGGATTTCCGGGAACCCATGCCCTGTTAATATCACTATCACAAACCATACAGTAATTATTTTTTATGTTTTTCTTTTTTTTATCAATTGCTATGGCACTGGCAAAATAAGTATTAATGATTGGGAGTTTTGGGTGTGAGATTTTTTTAATAATATCAGAGCAGAGTCCTTTTTTATCAATTAATTTTTCCAGGTAATTAATCCCCCAGTTAGGTTTTGATAGGTCTCTTTTTGGATAATATGGTGATATTTCTTCTGATTTAACAAGCAGGTTAAAGATATATTTTCCAATAATAGGGATTTGTTCTGCATTTGAGAAAAAATAATATATTTTTTTTAATCTCTTCCATAATTTGTATTCTTTTTTACTGGATGAGATTTTACTTCCTGAAAGTACTATTCCATTATAAGCAATGTCTCTTAATGGATAAGCAGCTCTTGCATGTCCCAGTCCCATTTCAACAGAAATAACCCATGCCATTTGTGATTGAGTTTTTTTTGTTTTTTTAAACAGCATTTTTTTATTCCTTCTTTATAATCATAGTTTAAAATTTAATAATCGTTAACAGCCAGGTTGTTATCCATGGAATATAAGTTATAAATAATACAGCTGCAAGCATAAAAATAAGAAAAGGAAAAACATATTTATAAATTTTGACTAATGGCTCTTCAAACCTATAAGATGCAAGAAACAGATTAATACCAACTGGAGGGGTCAGATATCCTAACTGCAGATTAGTCAGAAAGATAATCCCCAGATGAACAGGGTTAATACCATAAGCAACTCCTAATGGAATAATAAGTGGAACTACCACAATAATAGCTGAAAAAATATCCATTATGCATCCTGTAATTAAAAGAGCAATATTAAGTAAAATAAGGAAAACATATTTAGATTGGATATGGAGCTGGCACCACGCAGTCAATTTCATTGGTACTTCAGCATCAACAATAAAATATGAAAATCCTTTTGCAAGTGCCAGTATCATAAGAACTCCGCCAATTAAAGGGATACATTTATAAAAAACAGATGGCAGATCTTTAAGTTTAATATCTTTTTTAATAAAGACCTCCAGTATTAAAACATATATAACAGCAACAGCACTTGTTTCAACCAGTGTAGTAAGTCCTGTAAAAAAGCTAACTAAAATAATTACAGGAAGAAGTATTTCACCAATGGATGCTTTAAGAGGTGATAAAATATTTTTAAATTGGAAAGGAATACGAGCTGTTTTACTTTTCATTGCACTCCTTATTCCCATTATTATTAAAACAAGAATCATTAATACACCTGGTAATAGTCCACCAACAAACATTTTTTTTATGTTGATTTGAGCTATAACTCCATACATAATAATAGGTAAACTGGGTGGAAAAAGAATACCCATGCTTCCTGAAGCAGTTAAAAGGCCTATACTGAATTTTTTATTATATTTGTCTTTTATAAGCATATATGACAGCAGCCCTCCAAGAGCAAGAATGGTTACACCTGAGGCTCCTGTAAAAGTTGTAAAAAAAGCACATACAAGGATTGTTATAATAGCCATCCCACCCGGCAGCCAGCCGAAAAGAGCACTGAATAATTTTACAAGCCGTTTACCAGCTTTACTTTCTGAAAGGATAAAACCAGCTAAAGTGAACAGAGGTATCGCAGGTATAGCAGGACCTGTCAGCATTGTATAGGCTTCATTTGGTATGACTTCAATAGAACCGCCTGAATGTAAAAATAATAGTACAGCCATACCCCCTAAAAGAATAAAGATAGGGAGCCCCAGTGCAGCTGCGGCAATCAGACTGATTAAAAGCGGCCAGTATAAAATGTTCAATATACTTAATGAAAAATTATTTATTGAGGCAGCTATTGTTTCAAACTTGCTGATAAATTCATAATTCAGTATAAGAATATCACTCATAATATAATTTAGTATATTAATTAAAGGGCTCATTCCTAACAGTATTCCCATGATAATTCCCAGGGGGGTCATTAATTTTCTGAATTTGCCAGGAGGAGTGAGTGTAATAAACCTTATACTTATAATGAGAAAAGCAATTGGCATTATCATAAGCATTAATTGAATAGGGAAAATTCCGATTTTTATGGATGGATCAAAACCAATAAGCATTAAAGAAAGAGAGCATAGTGTTAAAGCAATGGAGATAGATACAGCAAGAAAAGATGTTCCTGTTTTTATCCAGCTTTGAAATGGTTCTTTTATAAGGTCAACACCAATTGAAAGTGAAAGATGTTTTTTATCTCTTGAGGTTATCATCCCGCATACAAAAGTGACCCACAGCACTAAATGCTGAATATACATAGCAGAGGAGTGAATCCCTGTTTTAAAAAATTTTCGAAGGAAAACTTCTAATACAGGTAAAACAGCAAGGCATATAAGAATAATAGCTGCAAAAATGTTTTCTGTAAAAAAGAGGAAATGGTTATTCTTTGTTTTTTTTCCGATATTCTGCAAGATATTTTTTAACTTTTTCATAGGATTCTCTGGGAACACTTTTTCCAATTAATTTTTTTATTCCTTTGTCAGCAGTTATCTTCCATTTTTTTTCAATTTTGGAAGATATATGATGAATTTTTAAACCATGTTTTTTCATAATAGTAATGGCTTCTTTATCTGCTTTTAAAACCTGCTTTTCCATGTCTATACCAACTTCATCAATTGCCTTGAGAAACTGAGGTTGTAACTTTCGAGGGATTTTCTTCCATATTCTTTTTGAAATAATAATCCCTCCTATAAAAGGCGCCCAATTTAAGTCACTCATATGATTTACAATACCAAACCACTGATATGCTGCTGCACTTAAAGGAGTTGTAGTCAATGTATCAATCATTCCATTCTGCAGGGATGTCATAATTTCAGTTGCAGCAAGTGGAACAGGGTGAAAATCCAGTTCTTTATAGGTTTGCACCATATCTGCATCACCTTCCCATACAAATATTTTTTTCTTTTTTAAATCATCCGGTCTGATAATAGGACTTTTAGAAAAAAAATGTGCCCATCCGGCAATAGACCATAATAACATTTTAAATCCTTTTTTTTCTAATTTTTTTCCATAATAAGGCACCATTTTATCTAAAACATAATGTAATTCTTTATTGTTTCGTACGAGAAAAGGAAGCTGGATTGCTAATATACCTGGAAAAATACGGGTTAATCCAATTCCTGTTATTGCAGCAGAATCCAATTGTCCTATTCTGATTTTTCTTATCATATCATTTTCATCTCCTGCAATTCCACCAGGATAGATTTTCAAAGTAATTTCACCTCCTGAAATTTTGTTCCATTGGAAAGCAAGCTGTTTTAATGATGTATCCCATGGAGAACCTATAGGTGCCAGACTTCCCAGCTTTATGGTTAATGAGAAAAGAACTGTATTTATAGAGAAGATTAAAATAATACAGGTAATTAACTGCTTTACATTTTTCATTTTTTTATTTCTCCTTTTTTTATTAGAAAAAAATTATCAATATGGTCAAGTAACCACATGGCTTTTCGCTGTGATAAAATATTAACAAGCCTGTTATTTGGCTCTTTATCTATATTGATTTCTAAAGCTTTCTGTAAGAGGTTTTTAAATTCTTCAGCATTTTGATTTTTTATACTTATAGAAATAGCAAGGTTAATATAAGGAGTAGCTAATAAACCTTTAGAAAGTTCCAGAGAACGTTTGAAATGCTTTTGTGCTTTTTTTTCGCTGCCGCCCATATCAACCGGCATACTTCCATAATAAGAGATATAAAAATTATGGATTGCTCCCTGTTCAAAGGATTCATCCAGTTTAAAAGCACGTGATATTATAAGAACAGCTTTTGATTTACTGATAGAAAGCTCCATATCAAAGGGGGCAACAGAAAAAGCTCCCATCCATGCCATACCAGCCCAAAACAAATATGGCACATCATCCTTTTCTGTCTCAGATAAAAAAGATTCAAGGGTGTTATTTTTTATGGAGTTAGTAAAACCATCATATTTGATTTCAATTGCTCGTATAATATATTTTTTCCCACGGAGATACATTTTTTTTGCCCGCTTAAGCATAATATTTTTTTTATTAATTTCCTCATCAGGAAGCTTCTCTGCATCCATTTGAATAAAAGCATAAGCATACATACAGTAAGCTTTACCAGTGGCAAGAAGAAGTTCTGTATTTTCCGGCACACTTTCCAGGAGAGATTCATATAATTTCAAGGCAAAAGGAAGAGCATCACGGATCAGCTCAGGGTCATCATCTCCTGTAAAAACAGTACTGCCTTCACCTGAAGTTAACTGATCTGCAACTCTGTTAACAACCATTTTGTTTATGGAGCAGTTATTAAACAAAAAACAAATTATAAAAATTGACAGCATTGACAGTAATGATATTTTCCATGAAATTTTCATAATATACATATACTCCAACTTAAATTATTTTATCTTTGTTATATGCTTATTCAAACTATCGATTTGATTAACTATTTCAAAAAAAAAGTAGAAACAGACCTTTAGGTCTGTTTTTATATAAATTGATAGCCTGATTAATTTATTATATATTTTTCTCTTTTGTTTTCAACTTTTTTTATTAGATTTTTAGTAATTTAAAATTGTATTAATAAATTATAAGTGAGTAAAATTTATAAAGTTTGTATAAATGAATTTTATCAAATTGAGGCTGTCCCATAACCCTATATTATACAAAAATTGTAGTGTAAGGGTCGTTAGACCCTGTAATTAAAGGCTTTATTTAATGGTTACGGGGCCTAACGACCTCCCCTATCCAGGGACAAAGCCTTCACTACAGTTATGGGACAGCCTCAATTATTTAGAATAATTAAAATGTTATGCCAACAGTTTTAAGAAATGGCCCTTATCGATTTTAGTAATATTTTAGAAAACCTAAAATATTAGAAAGGATTATAGAAAAAAATCAAAAAAAATTAATGGAGGAATGGTATGGGTATTTTGGATTTAGCAGCTGATGAGAGATTAAGAGATGTCTATTTTACTAATGATACCTTGAGTGTTGATTTAATGGATGGCAGAACAATTACAGTTCCCTTAGCATGGTATCCTAAATTATATCATGCAACAGCGAAGCAGAGAAAAAAATGGAAAGTATGTGGTGGTGGTTATGGAATTCATTGGCCAGATTTAGATGAAGATTTAAGTACAGAAGGCTTATTAAGAGGATCACCAGCATCGAAGATTCAATTTGCAAATAATAATATCAGAAAAAGTAAAAAATTAAATAAAAAGAAGAGAACCCTTTCAATTTAAAAAAAATATTTAAATATCTTATTTTACATAATAACAGCCAATATCATTCCTGCTTCCA
>CBDVEP010000027.1:0-23878 GCA_965373035.1 uncultured bacterium | reverse complement strand
TAATTTTTTTTATTTTTTTTGTAATATTTAAAAGTGATATGCATGGGGTTTTAGCACGAAGCTGAATAATGGTAGCTCCTCCCTTTATTATATCATGTATGGTTTTTTCGATTTTTACAGGATGAATAAGTGCTGTGTCAATGATGGCATATAAGTTTAAGTTAAGGGGTTTTTTAAATGAAAGGAGCATTTCTTTTTCTAATTTATAAAAATAAAATCGTATATTTTTAAAAAATTTTGCATGCTGCGGAGTTTCCAGTTTTAGCATTTCTTCAAGTACTCTTGAACTTTCCTGTATTCTTTTGCAGTTAGCCTGGATGATTTCTATTAAATTTTCTCGTTTAAATTCTTCAGATGTGTTTAAAAATTTACCTTTATCATTTTTAATATCCCTGAATGTGATTATATTAAATTGCTTAAAGGTCTGAAATATTTTATGCCTGAAATTTTTTATTTGAAGAGTGTTTTTTTTATTGTTTAAGTGAAATCTGTTTATATCTTCAATAACCCTAAGTGCTTCTGTGATTCTATTTAAATTAACATCTATTATTCTATATATCATAATAACTAACTATAAAAAAACAAAATATTGCTTACAACGGACATTACTGCTGTTTCAGTCCTTAAAATATAATAAGGTAATGACACTATATTGATTTTATTTCTATTTGCAAGCTTTATTTCATTTTCAGAAAATCCTCCTTCTGGTCCGATATAAATGTTTACTATTGATGATATTTCAGGTTTTAAAATATTTTTTATATTGTTTTCAGCAGAGGGATGCAGCATGATATTAAATCCTTTAGATTGAATGGCATTTTTAAAAGGAATAATATTTTTTAATACAGGTGGGTTTGGGTTGAATGATTGTTTTGCTGCTTCCTGAATGATTTTATTCCATCTGTTATAACGATTTAGAGATGTGTTTTTCTGTGAAAAATCTGTTTGTATGGGTATAATTTCATTAACACCAAGTTGTGTGGCTGTATTAAGGAGCAATTCAAAATGGGAATATTTAATAATGGAGACATATAATGAAATTTTTATTAGAGCATTTTTAGTTACCTGCTGTTTAGAGAGGATATCTGCTTCCAGATGGTTTTTGGTGATTTTTATAATTTTACATCTATAAATAAAAAAAGAATCAGTTACAAAAATATTATCATTAATTTTTTTTCTTAAAGGCTTTATTAAATGAAGAAAGTTTTCACCTTCAATTGCAATTGTTTTATGATTGATAAAATTTTTCTTATCTATTTTAAATAAAGGCATTTTAAAATATAATTATTTCTATATTTAAGTCAATTAATTTAAAGAATTAGTTGACTTTGCTGATTTTTATAATAAGTTTATTGCAAACATATTATTAATTTAAGGAAACAAATGGCTATTATCATATTAAGAATATTAATTATAAATTTTGTTATTTTTTTTTCATCCTTACATTATCTTCAGGCAGAGGAATTTAGGACAACATACAATATTAAAATTTTGCCTTGTGAGATTAAAAAGGAATACATTTCATTATGGCAGACTGTTAAGGGACATGTTGTTTACGGCTTTAATCAGATTAATTACTATAAAATCGTTGATGACGATGACATAAGTGATATAAAAATTAAATTTAAAATTTACAATTTCAAGTCTGACTTTGATTTTACTTTAGAATGTGAGGTTAATTATAATAAAAAGTTTTTTCTGAAATATTTAATCCAATCTAAAAAAGATATAGAAAATTTTCCTTCAAGATTTTTCAGTGATATTAAAATTATACTGCCTCTTCGTGGTGTTATTTTTAAAAAAAAGGATTTATATTTAAATGTTAATATTGGGAAATATTATAATGTTAAAAAAGGTGATGTGTTTTTTATTGTTAAGGGGAATAATATTAAAGGAATTGCCCAGGTATTACAATCTCATAATCATTATTCAAAATGTCTCATTACGTCAGAGAATCAAAAAATAAATAAAAATGATGTTTTAATCCCATTTTATTATGAATTAAATAAACAATATAATTTATATTATAAACCTTGCTTTCATGATAAATTAAAAGTACCTTATGAATTAAAAGGATTATACGGTCATACTTTTTGTTTATCTGCTTCCCTGGGAAATTACATTTTTATTTCTGATGAAAAAGAAACAGGTATTTTTGCAAATGATAAAAAAGTATATGAAAAAATTGAAGATTTGAATTTCAATAAAATATTAAAAGTTAAATTTAATCTTTTTGAAAAATATTCCGGATATATACTTTCAGAAAAGAGAATTTTAAAATTAATTCATCTTAATAATTTTTCCAGGTATATATTAAAATATAATAATAAAAAATCACTTTATAAATTCATTTTAGAACAGGAAAAAAATATACATAATTACCATAATGTCCTTTTAGATGATTTTTCTTTTTACAGGGAAGATGATATGATTTTTTTTGATAAAGCCTGCGGGGATGTTATTTCCATTAATATCAAGAATAGTCAATTTGAAAAAATTAATTTAACCAATAAAATAACAGCTGTAGAGAAAATTTTGGTATCACCTAATAATAAAAAGTTGATTATATTTGCTACAGATAATAAAGTTGTTATAAAAGACCTTGAGGATTCCACTGAGGAAGTATTGAAAAACATAGATGATGTGCTGCTTTCAAAAACAGGTGTTTATCTGATATGTAAAGGAGAGAATCTCATTTTTCATGACCTTTACACACAAAAGCATAAACAGTTTAAAATAAAAGAGCCTTTTGATAAATTTATCCTTTCTTATTCAGAACGATATTTTATATTTACAACATCTGATAATCCCAATAGCCTTAATTATCTGGATGTTCAAAATAATAAAATCATTAGAGATTCTTTTCAAAAAGCAAGGGTTAAATATATTAAAAAAATAGAAAGTTTTAATAATGACAGTTTACTGCTGTATGGTAAATTGTTTGATATGGACTACAATAATAAACTTGATTATCTGGATTTAAATAATATTATTTCTTTTAATTTTATTACTGGAAAGTACACTGTATTATTAAAAAATGTTAATGATTATTATAATTTCAGTAATTATAAAAGATATATTTTTTACAGTCAGAAGAATAAATTGTTTATAAAAGATATTTATAATGAAAAAACAGCAAAATAAAGAATATTTTATTTTATTTTATATATTAATAATAACAGGGATGTATCCTGTTTTTTTTCTTCCTGATAAAATCGCTCTTTATTTCAGCAGATATTCAGCAGTATTATTACATTACAGTATTGTTTTTATGTTTTTTGGACTTATCCCAATGCTTGTCCTGAAATTTATTTTTAAGGAAAAATTAACTGAATATGGATTAAATTTTAATAATTTTAAAGCAGGGTTAAAATTTATAATAATAGTACTCCCCCTATTGGCTGTTTTAATCTGGTTGTCAGTAAAAGATCCTGCTGTTAAATCAGAATATCCTCTGGCAAAATCCATAAGCCAAAATTACAGATTGTTTTTAATTATGGAATTTTTTTATTTGTTATATTATATTGGCTGGGAGTTTTTTTTCAGGGGATTTATTGTATTAGGTTTGATGAAATTAAAAAAGTATCCATTGGTTATTCCAGTTATAATACAAACCATGGCTTCGACTTTATTACATTATTCCAAGCCAACCGGAGAAATTTTTTTATCTATTATAGCTGGCTTAATATTGGGGTGGTCTGTTTATAAATATAAAACTATCTGGTTTGCTGTTTGTATTCATTTTTTTACTGGTTTAATGATGGATATTTTTGTTATTATAAGGAACTAAAAAGATGAAGTATAATAATGTTATTATTTTTATATTAATTTTTACATTATTAAGCTGTGCCGGAGCACCACAGGTGAAAATTCAAGTAGAAAGAAATTATCTTGAAGACAGTAAAACATATTTTAATTATAGAGAATATGAAAAAGCCATAGAGAATGCTTTGATTGCTTATAAAAATTCTGATAATAAGGCAAAGAAAGAAGAAGCCCTATACATTCTTAATGAATTAGCAGAGGAAATTGTACTGGAAATCAAGAGTGATTTGTATGTGAAATCATATAAAGATATTGAAAAAAGGTTGGAACATTTTAAAAATAATTATGGGCTTTATATTAAATGTAAAAAGATTGGTTATGAATATATTGTTTATTATGAAAAAGATTTTTATCATAAATTATTAAGATTAAATCCTGAAAGTGCATTTGCTAAAAAGATTGAACTGCGGCATATGGCACGCATGTCAAAATTTGTTTCCGACCCTGCTTATAGATATAAGCAGATAATAAATGTTACGGAAAAATATAAAAAAGTCTTTAAAGGAAATCCAGAATCAATATATGCTCCTTCTTTGTTGTTAAAAATTGCTGACTTATATTTTTATTTATATGAGCAGGGTATTTATGTGAAAAAAGAGCTGAATCTGACACAATCAGATCTTGACAATTATTTTAAAGAAGCAAGGAACCTTTACAGGGAAATAAAGAAAAAGTATCCTAATTCTATTGCTGCAAAAACAATTGCTTATGTAATAGATAATGTTAAATTAAGAAAAGAACCAAAGACAAAGACAAAAGTTTTAATGAGAGTTAAAGCAGGTACACTTGTTAAAATAATTGACAGAAGTGAGAAAAAAGCCAGTATTTCCAATATGTATGCTTACTGGTATAAAGTGAAATTAATCTCCGGACTTGAAGGCTGGATTTTTGGATTTTATCTGAGAATGAATTATTAAGGATTTGCCACGGAGTCACAGAGGCACAGAGAAGATAATATAGAAAGCTGAATAAAAGAAATTTATATTATTTCGTATTTATTCGTGTTAATTCGTGGCTAAAAAAGTATTTATGAAAAATAAAAAAGTATATATTAAAATTGGTCTGGTTGTATTAAGTGCGGTTTTATCAAATTTTGCTTTTCCTGAATATGATTTATTCTGGATTCATTTTTTTTCATTAAGCCCTTTTTTGTATGTCCTTATAAATGAAAAAAAGATTATAAATTGTCTTTTATATGGTGCGCTCTGGGGAATTGTTTTTAATGGGATATTATTATTCTGGCTGAAGATATTTCATCCACTTTCACTCCCTGGAATTTTAATTGGTATTTTTGTTTATTTTGCCTTGTTGGGGGTTTTAACAAAATATTTAATAATTACATTTCCCAGGCTGAAAATTTTTATTATTCCTGCTGTCTGGACTTTAATTGAATATATTCGTTCTATCGGGTTTTTAGGATTCCCATGGGGATTGATTTCTCATTCCCAGTGGAGTTTTTTACCATTTATTCAGATTGCTGATATATTCGGAATGTGGATTATTTCTTTTCTTATTGTATTTGTAAATTGCATTTTACTTGAAATAATATTACGATTGAGAACCG
This sequence comes from uncultured bacterium, assembly GCA_965373035.1. Lineage (GTDB taxonomy): Bacteria > Spirochaetota > JAHITG01 > JAHITG01 > JAHITG01 > CBDVEP01. Next base: position 18,489 of record CBDVEP010000027.1, on the reverse strand, counting down.
GAAAAAAAATTAAAGTTCTTTTAACAGGTTTAGCTATTGTTTTATTATTTCCTTTATTGTATGGTATTATAAAAATACAGTATTGGAAAAACAGTATTAATAAAAGTGAAGAGCTCAGAATTGGGCTTGTTCAATCGCATATTGATCCAAATTTGCCATGGAAGAAAGTAAAATATCAGGCTTTATCCAGATTGACAACTCTTTCATTAAGGGCAAATTTGTATAATCCTGATCTTATTTCATGGTCTGAAACTGCAATTCTGGATTATATTAAATATTATAAAAATAACTTTTCTAAATTAAAAAAATATCCACATTTTTATGAGAAATTAAATTATGCCAATAATGTTTTTCGTTTAGCAAAAGATCTGGATAATTATATTTTTACAGGAATTCCTGATTATGAAAAGGTCACAGAAGGAGGGAAAACAATAGATGCTGATTATAACGGGGCTGTTTTAATTAACCCGCATGGTAAAATCGTTGATACTTACCATAAGATTCATCTTGTGCCTTTTGGTGAATGGTTCCCTTATAAAATACCATTTATTAATAAAATTTTAACCCAGACCTGGGCAGGCAACTGGACACCGGGAAAGAAGTTTACAGTGTTTAAATTTTTTAAAAATGACATACAATATCAATTTTCTTGTTTAATCTGCTATGAAGGTGTGTTTGGAGATTTTTGCAGAAAGTTTATATTAAAAGGTGCGGAATTTCTTTTAAATATTACTAATGACACATGGTCATTTACCAGAAAAGCCGAACTGCAGCATATGATAGCTGATATTTACAGGTCTATTGAAAACAGAGTGCCTTATGTTCGTTGTGCAAATAGTGGAGTAACCTGTGTGATTAATCAATATGGCAGGGTAACCTCAATACTTCCATTATTTAAGGAAGGTTATTTAATTGGAAAGATACATATAGATAAAAACAGACCCAATACTTTTTATACTTTATATGGTGATTATTTCCCTAAATTTTTATTGATTTTTAATTTAGTACTATTACTATATTCTTTATACCTGAATATTTATCCTGTTGTTTTGAAAAAGAAAAAATGAAAAAATATTATTGTATATTATTAATATTAATTTTATTATGTACTAATAGCTGTAATATAAGAAAAATGACTTCCGATGATATTTTTAGAAAATGGCAGTTGTTTGCTGTGTGGTATTTAATCAATCCTTTTGGTTATCATAATTATATGCCTTTATTAAAAGCATTACAGGCAAAAAATTTTTAAAGGACAATGAATAAATTATTCTGTTATACTGTAACATTTTTTTTATTAACCTTTAACTTGCAAGCTCAAAAGAAATTTAATATCAATGAGTATAGGGCAGAAGAGAATTTTAAGAAAGGAGTCTTTTATTATAATGAAACAAAATTCATCTCTGCCATAGAATTTTTTATTAAAGCTCTTCAGTACAATTCTGATCTTTACCATGCCAGGACATGGCTGGGGAAATCATATTATAAGGCAGGATATACAGGAAATGCTATTGACCAGTGGCAGGATGTTGTGGAAAATGGGGGAGCTGAAAATATTGTTATTAATAGATTAAATAATATATTTTACCGTATTGGGCATGTTAAAAAATTGCCATTTATTAATTCATATGTTCATTTAAAAACAGTAACCGGCAATAAGTGGGATGAGAGGAGATTTTCACAGCCCATTTCTTTATTTATCAATACAGACAGGGAAATATTTTTGACCTGTTTAGCATCTAAGTCTATACTTCATTTTGACCCTAATTTTAATCTGATTAAAAAAATAAAATCAGGTAAAAAATCGTTAAAGATGCCTTTTGGTTTTACAATTGACAGTGGTAGGAATATGATTATCAGTGATGTAAAGAGGGATATTGTTCAGAAACTGGATAAGGAAGGTAAATATATTTTTATGATAGGTGGATCTGGTATTGAAGATGGAAAATTTGTAGGTCCTGAAGGAGTCTGTGTGGACAGGCTTGATAATATTTATGTTGTAGATACAGGTAATTGCAGGATTCAGAAGTTTACACCTGATGGTAAGTTGTTAATGAAATTTGGAAGTAGGGGAACAGAGCCTGGAGAATTTTTCAGACCAACAGGTATTACTATAGATAAAAAAAACAACATTTATGTTTCTGATCACATTAATAAAAATATACAGAAGTTTGATTCTGATGGTAATTTTATTGAATATATTTTTGAAGAAAAAAAATTTAAGGATATAAGAAACATCCGTCATCAGGATGATTATTTTTTAATAGCAGATGGAGTCAGTGGAGGCTATATTTACAATTATAATAAAGGTACATGGGCTCATTTTAAAAATTTTAATTTTTTTCAGGATAAATTATTATCTGTATCTGATATGATTTTAAACAATGACCATTTATATATATCAGATTTTTATAAAAACACATTAGAAGTATTTGTCCCGGAGCATTATAAATATTCCAATTTAGACCTTCAAATTGATGTTGTTGACTCTTCAGATTATCCAAGAATTATTCTGTACTGCAGTGTTTATAAAAAAAATGGCACCCCTGTTATTGGGTTATCCGCACAAAATTTTACTGTTAAAGAATTAGGTGTAAAAATTATTCCACATGATTTAATAAATTCAATTTATAATAAAAATAAAATAAAGGCATTATTTTTAGTGGAAAAATCGCAGGAGATGAAAAAATTTAATGAGGATTTAAAAGAAGCTGCTTCTTATTTTATTAATAATATTTTTGATACCAAGGATGAAGTGAAAGTACTTAATTTTCATAAAACAGACTGGGTAGGGTTAAATTATAGTTACAGTAAGCTAAAAATTTTGGAAGCACTTAATGAAAAGAATTTCCATTATATTACAGATGTTTCCATGCCATTGTTTAAATCAATTACAGAAGTGATGAATAAATTATCCAGAAAGGTTGTAATCTTTTTTACTACAGGTGATTTTAGTCTTGAAAAGAATTTTAAGAATTACAGGTGGGATGTTTGTAAGAATTACGCCATGGCAAATCATGTCCCTGTTTATATTATAAACTTTACAAAAAATAATAAAGATAAATTAAAATCATTTGCTTTAAGCACAGGTGGAGAGTATTATTATTATTTTAAGGAATCAAGGAGATTAAAGAAAATCAGGGATGATATACTTAAAATACCCATTAATCAATATGTTATTATGTATAATACTTTAAAAAATAGAAAGCTGGTTGATACATGGAGGGAGATTAATCTGGAAGTGGATTTTAATAAATTAACAGGAGTTGATAAGACAGGGTATTTTGTTCCAAAGCATTAAAAATGCCACAGAGTCACAGAGTCACAGAGAAAATATTATAATTTTTTAATTTTTTTCTTGGAGTTTTATAACCCAAACTATCAATTTTTTATTGAATTTAATAAAATTTTAAAATAGTTTTTTTATATTCTCTGTGACTCTGTGACTCTGTGGCATTCTAAAAAAGCCCTTGTGAGGTTTTTTATGGGAGTTATTAATAAATTATTTAAAGATAAAAAAATTTTAAATTTTTACTTAACAGCTGGTTATCCTGATCTGAAGACTTTTAAAAAGATTTTATTAACTTTATCAAATGCTGGTGTGGACATAATTGAAATCGGCATTCCTTTTTCAGACCCGATTGCAGATGGTGATATTATTCAGAATGCTACTATTAAAGTATTACAACAAAATGTTGATTTAGAAAAGATATCTGAGGTTTTAAAAAGTATTAAAGGTAAGATAAAGTCAAAGTTATTATTCATGACTTATTATAATCCTGTTTTTGTTTATGAAGAAAAGCGTTTTATTAAGTTGGCTAAAAACTGTGGAATATCAGGTGTTATTGTCCCTGACCTTCCTTATGATGAAGGCAAAAGTTTTTATAAGGAGTGTATTAAAGAAGGGCTGGATACTATTTTATTAACAACATCTGTTACACCCTTGGATAGAATAAAGAAAATTTCAGAATTGACAACAGGGTTTTTATATTTTGTTTCAGTTTTAGGTACAACAGGTGTAAGGGATAAAATACCAATAGGGATTATCAAAAAGCTGAAAGAACTAAAGAGGAATATTAAATTACCTGTGTGTCTGGGGTTTGGTATAAAAACAAGTGATAGTATAAAACCATTTTATAATTATATTGATGGAATTATTATAGGCTCAGCATTGATTTCTTTGATTGGTAAAAATTTGAAGAATAAGAAAGTTATGCTGAAGAAGATAACTCAGTTTGCTCAGGAAATGAGAAGAGGATTGCAATAGTAAAGTAGAAAATGGAACGTTTGACCCCTTTTCCTTATTTCTTCCCATAATATTTATTTGGATTTATATAAAGGAAATCAACTGTTTTTTCTTTCTGACCTGTTTCTGCAGATACTGCTACCATATATTTTGATCTAAATTTATGAGTAATAGGTTTGATGAGTGCTTTAAATGTAATAATCTTAATTTCGCCAGGACTTAATTTGTTAATGTAAATTTTATTTTTTCCAATTGGATAAACACCTTCTGTACTAATAAGTTTTATTATAATGTCATTAATTTGATTGATTGTTTGGTTTTCAATAATTGCATCAACAAAAAGTTTTCTTTTTTTATATTCATCACTTCTTACATTAATATCAATTGTTATACCTAATTCACCGCGTTCTATACGAAAATCAGAAAATGATTTAGCAGCAGTTAAAAACCATTCTTTTTCTGAATAATTACCTTTTCTGCCCCAGAGTGCTCTTGAAATATCATGCCAGAAAATACCATCAGTTAATCCGCCGAATGCAATTTTTTTACTTCCAATGATTGTTCTGCGTACAAATTCCTGTGGTGGAATAAGATAATTACTGTCTAATAATTTTACATCCACTGTCTGTCCTACAATAATGTTAACCTGCTGGGATGCAACATAGGATTTCCAGTCAACAAGGAAATGACGAAATTGTGCCTGGGTTGCTTCATACAGCATAACAGCATCAAAGGAAATACCAGCATCTGTGAACATCAGAGGATCCTGACCATGCTGTTTACCATGTTCCCATCCAAGGGTAAATACCCATACAGGTTTTTTAGTTCCTGATAGAGTAATTAACCTGTTTATAATGCTTGCAATTTTATGAGCACGCCACCATTGCCATTTTTCAATAATTTTTGGATTTTTATCAACTTTTATTCTTTTAGCAAACCATACCATACGTTTTTTAGCACTCATCTCATCCCAATTATTAGGAACAGCAATTGACATATCCTTAATAACATGTTCAGCCATTTCATATCCATCAACATGTCCAGTGCGGACATAGTCAAATCCTATGTAGTCTATATCAGGATTAGAATTAAACCTTTTTACTACTTTTAATATATCATTAAATCTCTTTTCATCTATAAGTGAAATGTGCATATAAGAAGGATATAATGAGTGTGTCTTCCTGTTAAATGCTAAAGAGGGCTTATATCCGATTTTTTCATAATTCCCGCCCTGAATACCATAGCTCATTATCCATGCTCCAAAAATTAAATTGTGTTTTTTTGACTCTTCAGCAAATTTATCCACTTCTTTTAATTTATCAGGATCAAATGGTTTTTCAGGGGTAATACGGCTGTTATATGTTTCTGTCTCAGCTCCCAGCATAAAAAAGGAATTAGCTCCTGTGAATTTTATCCATTTAAAAACATTATGCCAGTCACCATATTTATTATTAGGGCCTATGATTTTTTTTTGTGTAACATTGCCGCCATATTCCAGAGTAACAGCACAGATACTTTTTTCTGGTTTTTTTGGAAGTTTACCTATTATGTTAAAGCTGACAGCAGCAGTAATAACAGGTCCTGGATTGGATGGCATTGCCCGGACTAAGACCTGATATGTTCCTAATTCAGGGTTATAAGGAATTGGCCATTTCCCTGTCCATAGATTTAGTTTAGGATTATATTTTAAAAGAATGTTTTTCATGTGCCCAATGGTTTCAATTAGTTTATTGCCTTTATAAATCTTAGCTTCTAATTGCCCCACATTAACATTTTCATTATTTAAGTCTTTATAACTTGCAAATATTTCTATCATTTCATATCGATAGTAATTTCCTTTTGATGTCTTTATAACAAGAGGATTAAAGAGATGGTTGTTTGTATCAATTTTCATATTAGTTGTAAAGTTATTAGCTGAGACATATTTTGGATTAACAATATTATTTACTTCATCATAAAAGTAATTAAAGCTGTAAGTGGTTAAAACAATGAGTATAGCTAAAATCAGTCCAATAAATTCATATTTTTTCATTTAAATCTCCTTCGTCATAGGTCTTGGTATCAAATAATATTTTAATCCTGTAATCTTCTTTTATTATCCCTTGAATCATGTAATGGACAATATAAGCAGTTAAGAGCCCCATTAGAATTGTAATAATCCATACGAAATTTCTATAACGCGGAAATATTTTAAAATAAGTAAAAATAATTAAAGGAATTTCAAGCCCTAGAAATGCTCCTAAAAGGAAAATATAGAATCTGATTCTTGCTAATAAGCTCTGGAATACTTTATACATATAGTTTTATTCTCCTGTAAGTACTTATTTACTTTTCGGATTGTATTTTTTTTACTTGACATTATATTTATTTTTTATTTTATTAGTTATTAACATTAATTTAAGGAGGTGTTATATGGCGACTGAAAAATCAAAGAATAGTTTTGATTTTCAAGCTTTTATTGAAGATTCTAAAAAGGCTCTTCTTGATCCTAAAGGATATTTTTCTTCCATGACTAAAACAGGGGGATTTACTGAGCCGATTATTAAAGCTATAATTTATGGACTTATAGCAGGTATATCAGGGTTTATATGGAGTTTACTTAATATTTCAGCCACAGGTATGTTAGGAACTGCCATGGGAGTGGCTTCCATTATTTTAGCACCAATTTATGCTCTTATTGGTGTTTTTGTTGGAGCAGTTATTATTCTTGTTGTTTCTGCTATTTGTGGTGGAAGTACTGATTTTGAGACTAATTTAAGAGTAGCTGCTTCTCTAATGATCATAATGCCTGTTAATGCTGTACTGGGCTTTATTTTTGGAATAAGCTTTTATTTAGGTATATTTGTAGGTCTTATTGTTTCATTATATGGTCTTTGGATGCTTTTTAATGCAATTGTTGGAGCTTGTAAAGGAAAAGAAGCAACAGCAAAAATAGTAGCTATTGTACTGGCAGTAATTGTAGCATTAGGTAGTATAAGTTCAATGGTTGCAGTTAAAGCAGTTAGTGGTTTAAAAAAGTATGGGAAGGATGCGGAAGAAGTACAGAAAAAAGCTGCTGATATAATGAAAAAATACATGAAAGAATATAAAGAAGAAGAATAATAATTTATTGTTTGTAGGGGAGGGTTTAAAACCCTCCCCTACATAATTTTTTGAAAGCTTCTGACTTTTTTAACAGCCACCGGTTTCAACACTTTACAAAGATACTGTCCTGTATATGATTTTTTATTTTTTGCTATATCTTCTGGTGTTCCTTCTACTACAATCATTCCGCCTTTATCACCGCCTTCAGGTCCAAGGTCAATTATATAATCAGATACTTTAATAACATCCATGTTGTGTTCTATAACTATAACAGTATTGCCATTATCTACAAATCTTGTTAGAACTTCCAATAATTTTTTAACATCATCAAAATGAAGACCTGTTGTTGGTTCATCTAAAATATACAAAGTTTTGCCTGTGCTTTTTTTGCTTAATTCTGAGGCAAGTTTAATTCTTTGAGCTTCACCACCGGATAATGTTGTTGCAGCCTGACCTAATCGAATGTATTCCAAACCAACTTCCTGAAGGGTTGTTAGTTTTTTCTTTACTGAAGGAATATTTTCAAAGAATTTAAGTGCTTCTGATACTGTCATTTCCAATATATCAGCAATATTTTTGTTTTTATATTTAACCTGCAGAGTCTCTTTATTAAATCGTTTACCATTACATTCATCACATTTTATGTAAATATCAGGCAGAAAATGCATTTCAATTTTTATCATACCCTGACCTTCACATTTTTCGCAGCGTCCTCCTCTGACATTAAAACTAAACCTGCCTGGTTTATATCCCATTAATCTTGCTTCAGGTAATCTGGCAAATAAATCTCTGATAAATGTAAATGTGCCTGTATAGGTGACTGGATTAGATCGCGGTGTCCTTCCAATTGGGGATTGATCAATGTCAATAACCTTATCTAAATTTTCCCAGCCCTCTATTTTTTTATAATGACTGGTTTTAGTTCGAGCCCTGTTTAATTTTCTTGCCAGTTCAGGAAAGAGTATCTCATTTAATAGGGTACTTTTTCCTGAACCGGAAACTCCTGTAATACATATAAATTTTCCAAGGGGAAATGTAACATCGATATTTTTTAAATTATACAGGGAAGCTCCATATAAAGTTAAAAAGCAGCCTGTCCCTTTTCTTCTTTTTTCCGGTATCTCAATTTTTAATTCTTTTTTTAAATAACTGCCTGTAATAGACTTTGGATTATTTATAATGTCTGTTTGAGTGCCTGTTGCAACAATATATCCCCCATTTTCACCTGCTCCTGGTCCCATATCTACAATAAAATCAGCTGTCCGAATTGTCTCCTCATCATGTTCAATCACTATAAGCGTATTGCCGATTTCATTTAAATGTCGAAGCGTATTTAATAATCGTTTATTATCTCTTTGATGCAGTCCGATACTTGGCTCGTCAAGGACATAAAGCACTCCAACTAATCTGGAGCCAACCTGGGTGGCTAACCGTATCCTCTGTGCTTCCCCGCCTGATAATGTCCCTGATTCCCTGTCCAGAGTTAAATAATCCAGCCCAACATTTATTAAAAAATGAAGTCTTTCCTTGATTTCTTTTAAGATATCTTTTCCAATAAGTTTATCCATCTTTGATAATTTTATATTTTTAAAAAATTCAAAACATTTAGCAACACTCATCCTGGTAACATCCATGATAGACTGTTTGTTGATTTTTATGGCAAGGATTTCCCTCTTTAATCTGTTACCATGACATACAGGACATGGTTTTGTTGACATATATTTCCCAATCTCATTACGCATCATCTCTGATTGTGTTTCTTTATATCTTCTTTTTAATACATTTACTACTCCTTCAAATACTGCATCATAACTGCCTTTAAATTTTTCACTTTGATATTCAAAATGAATTTTTTTATTGCCTGTGCCGTATAAAATAATGTGCTTAACATCATCCGACAGATCTTTATAAGGTGTATGCAGGCTGAAATTAAAGGTGTTTGCAAGAGAATGAAAAGTTTGATAAAAGTATCCTCTGCCCTGTATATTAAAGAATTCAATAGCACCATTAATAATAGAAAGGTCCTGATTCGGAATGACTATGTCAGGATCAATTTCAATAGTTTTTCCCAGTCCACTGCATGTATGACATGCCCCATATGGGCTGTTAAAAGAAAAAGAACGTGGAGATATTTCTGAAATACTGATGTTACAATCAACACAGGTTAATTTTTGTGAAAAAATTTTTTCCTCGTTTTCATGCTGTATAACAACCATGCCATCTCCAAAATGAAGTGCAGTTTCAATGGAATCAGCAATTCTTTTTTCTATTCCCTTCTTAATTATAAGCCGGTCTATAACTATTTCAATATTATGCTTAATGTTTTTATTTAAAGCTGGGATTTTATCTTCATTTAAATTATAAATGTTGCTGTCAATTCTTATCCTGGTAAATCCTTCTTTTTCTGTTTCTTGAATAAGATGTTTATATTCTCCTTTTCTACCTCTAACCAAAGGAGCCATTATAATTATTTTGGAGTTTTGAGGATAATTAAGAAGAGCATTTATAATTTTGGAAGAAGATTGCGATGTTATTGGTTTGCTGCAATTGTAACAGAAAGGTTTTCCAATTCTGGCGAATAGCAGACGGAAATAATCATAAATTTCAGTAACAGTGGCTACTATGGAACGGGGATTTCTATGTGTTGTTTTTTGTTCAATAGAAATAGCAGGAGACAGACCTTCTATTGATTCGACATCTGGTTTTTCCATTTGCCCTAGGAACTGCCTTGCATAGGAAGATAATGATTCAACATACCGTCTTTGCCCTTCAGCATAAATAGTGTCAAAGGCAAGAGATGATTTCCCTGAACCGGAAAGACCTGTAATAACAATAAATTTATTACGGGGAATATCTAAATTAATGTTTTTAAGGTTATGTTCCTTTGCACCTTTTATTTTTATATATTCTTCAGACACGGTACCTTTTATTTAATCAACCCAACTGAAATAAGTATAATCCCCAGTACAATAGAGAAGGGCGCAATAAAGGAGAAAAAACCTGTGTAGTTCTGTCCAACAAAAAAAAGAAAGATAAAACCCAGAATATATATAACAATACCAGATTTTAAAAAGCTGTCACCTTTAATACTTTTAATCTTTTCCAATATCATAAAACCTCCTGTCAATTACTTAGGTATCTTTATAAAGAAACTCAGGTGCTTTTTGTTTTATAAATTCACGTGTTTCATTTCTTATATCAATAGATTTATTTAATTTTAACACCCTATTAACAAGTGCTTCAGTATCCTTGAATTTAATGGAGCGGATTAATTTTTTTATTTCCGGAATAGCAATTGCACTCATACTTAATTCATCTATTCCCATTCCTATAAAGAGAATGCTGGTCATAGGTTCAGAAGCTAACTCTCCACAGACATGAACAGGAACATTGTGCTTGTGAGCAATATCTGTAACCTGTTTTATAATTCTGATAATGGCAGGATGAAATGGTTCATACAAATGTGATATTTTAGAGTTATTTCTGTCAACTGCTAATGTATATTGAACAAGGTCATTTGTACCAATACTTATAAAATCAACTTCTTTAGCAATAATATCAATAGTTATAGCAGCAGAAGGAATTTCAATCATAGCACCTATTTTTATATTTTTTTGAAATTTATCCTTGTTTTTTGAAAGTTTTGCTTTTAGCTTTTTAATCATCTCTTTTACTTGTATTATTTCTTCTACAGAACTGATCATTGGTATCATAACAGCACCATTGCCATAATAAGATGCCTTTATAATTGCAGATAGTTGAGTATTAAAAATATCGGGATTTTCAAGGCAAAATCTAATGGCACGATATCCTAAAAATGGATTAGTTTCATTTGAAATTTTAATTGCACCGCCGAATTTATCTCCACCAATATCAAGGGTCCTGAAAATAACAGGGAATGGTTTAGCCTTTTCTACTGCTTCTTTAAATATGGTGAACAATTCTTTTTCACTGGGTAAGGTGGTTCTGTTTAAGTATAAAAATTCTGTTCTGAATAAGCCAATTCCTTTTCCACCATGATTTATTACAGAATCAATCTCTTCTCTGATTTCAATATTTCCAGCTAAGGTTATTTTTTTATGGTCTAATGTAATTGACTCAAGTGTTTTTATTTTTTTTAATTCTTCTGAATATTTCTGGAAAATATTATAAGCAGTTTTATATTCTTTTAATGTTATTCCATCAGGATTGATAATAATAACTCCATTGCTTCCATCTACAATAATATTATCACCTTCCTCTGCTTTAATGGAGATACTTTCCAGACCAACAACTGCAGGAATTTCCAATGCCCTGGAAACAATGGCAGTATGAGACGTTCTTCCTCCTAAATCAGTTGCAAATCCCATGATTTTAGATTTTTCCATATCAACTGTATCTGAAGGGGCAAGGTTTTTAGCAATAATAATAGCTTTATCTTTTACATCAGATAAACTTTTTTCTCTTTTTTTTAATAAATTTTTCATTATTCTTTTAGCCAGATCATATAAATCAGCAACCCGTTCACTAAGATATTCATCCTCAATATTACTTAAAGTATTGATATGTTTGGACATGACATCATAAAGAGACCATTCTGCATTTTTATTGTTTTCAGCTATTTCTATTAAAACACTGTCCTTCAGGTAGGGGTCATCTAAAATTAAAAGATGCATTTTAAAAAAATCCAGTTTTTTATTTTTTATTTTAGCAGTAAAGACTTTTTGTATTTTTTTTAATTCTTTTTTAGTTTTTTGAAGAGCTTGATTAAATCGATTTATCTCCTTTTGTATATGCAAAACATCTATTTTATATTTTGGTATAATATATTGTTCCTCATCATAGATATGTGCCTTACCAATGGCAATACCTGGAGAAGCAGGTGTTCCTTTTAAAGTAATCATAGTATTTTTTTTAATTTTTTTATTCATTTGAGGATAATATAATATTTGTATTTATAATATCAAGAAAAAAATATTTGACATTTTTATCCAATTGAATACACTAAAGGTATTAAACTTTGGAGGTGTTAAAATGTTTGGTATTTCGGGCAGTATGATTTTTTTTACATTTTTGGCAATTATACTCATAATAAAGTCATTAAAAATTGTTAAAGAATATGAAAGAGGTGTTGTCTTTCGGTTGGGTCGTTTGCTCAGGGCAAAAGGTCCAGGGCTTTTTATATTAATCCCATTTATTGATTCTATGGTTTTGGTAGATTTAAGGACACTTACCCTGGATGTTCCTGCCCAGGATGTTATCACAAAGGACAATGTTCCTGTAAAGGTTAATGCTGTTGTATATTTCCGGATTATTAATCCTGAAGATGCCATTGTTAAAATTGAAAACTTTATGACTGCTACTTCACAGATTGCACAGACAACATTAAGAAATGTAGTGGGCCAGTCTGAACTGGATGAGCTATTATCTAAAAGAGAAAAAATAAGCCAGAGTCTTCAGAAAATTATAGATGAAAGTACAGACCCATGGGGGATTAAAGTGTCAATTGTAGAATTAAAGGACGTGGAAATCCCGCCAAATATGCAGAGAGCCATGGCAAAGCAGGCAGAAGCAGAAAGAGAAAGAAGAGCAAAAATAATTCATGCTGAGGGAGAATTTCAGGCTTCTGAAAAATTGAAATTAGCTGCTGATATATTGGCGAAAAATGAAGTTGCCATCCAGATTAGATATTTACAGACCTTAACTGAAATTTCATCTGAAAAAACTAATACTATTCTTTTTCCTATTCCTGTGGATACTATAAGTAAATTTATGAAAGAATTAAAAGGAAAGATAAAAAAATAATTTATGAAAGTTCAACTTTTAAAATCTAAAATTTATAAAGCTGTTATTACTGATGTTAAACTAGAGTATGAAGGCAGTATTACAATAGATGAAGAAATTTATAAAAAAGTTGGTATGCATACCTTTGAAAAAGTTCTTGTTGTTAATAATAATAATGGAGCCAGGTTTGAAACTTATATTATTAAAGGTGAAAAAGGTTCTAAAGAGATTTGTATCAATGGAGCTGCTGCCCGTTTATGTTATAAAGGTGACAGAATCATTATTATGAGCTTTGCCAGTTTAGAAGAATCTGAAGTCAAAGATGATTATGCACCTCTTGTGATTTATCTTGATGAGAAGAATGAAATTAAAGATTAAAGATTAAAGATTAAAGATTGAATCTTCGATTTTGAATTTTGAATTTTTAATTTTTAATTTAAATCATTTTTTCTTTGCCATATACACTGTCCTGATTGGAAATGGTATTTCAATCTTTTCTTTCTTATAAGCTTTATGTAATTTTTTAATAAACTCATGTTCAATTAAATATTTTACTTTATATTCTTTTACTCGCATGATGACTTTAAAGTTAATGCTGAAATCATCAAATTTGGTATAACGCATAACAGGTTCAAAATCAGGTATAGAACCGGGAATGGTCTTCATGATATTTTTTGCTGTTTTTAAAGTCACTTTTTCTACTTTTTCAAGGTCACTGGTGTAACTCACACCCACTTCAGATATCACATTAAGATAAGTTCGTGGTAAATTATAATTAATAATCATGCTGTTAGCAAGTTTTGAGTTAGGTATTATGATAAGGTTTTCCGGTAATTTTTTAATAGTTGTATTTCGCCAGGTAATATCAGTAACATAACCCTCATCACCTGATTCCAGTTTAATAAAATCCCCGGGTTTTAATTGCCCTGAGAAAATAATCTGGATGCCGGCAAATAGATTTGAGAGAGTCTCTTTTAATGCCAGGGCAACAGCTAAACCACCAACTCCCAGGGCTGTCAGAAGTGGGGTTATGGATATTCCCAGTGTCTGTAATATAACTAAAATTCCTAAAATAACAATTAATGATTTTGTAATGGTTTTAAATATGGTTGTAGGTATAAAGGATTTTTTTAAACTATCAGCATAATATTGAGCAATACTACCAATAATATTTGCTGCCAGGAGAGTAAAAGAAAAAATGAATAAAGCAAGAGAAGTCTGATTAATAATATTTACAGTTTTTTCAGGCAGTTTAGTAACCTGGATAATGATACTTAAACTAAGGATAAAAAACCACAAGAAAATAACGCCTTTAAAAGATTTTATAAAGATTTTATCTATTTTAATTTTTGTTTTAGATGTTAATTGTATTAATTTATTTAAAGCAATCTTTTGAAATAATAAGCCTATAAAAATGCCGGCTGTAAGTATAATAACAGGAAGGATATACTGAAATATTTTTGAGAGATGTATATTCACAAAAATGAATGTATAAAATACGAATAAAATGTCAAGAGAGAAAAATCTTATTTCTCATTTATGCAAGTTTTAATATAAAATTCTTTTTCTTCAATAGATGTAGTATGATGAAGTATAAGAACATTATGTGACCAAGACAATTCTCTCAACAGTGTTGAGAGTTTTTCATGGTTTTTATATGTTTCAAATAATTGTTTCATCCGCCAGAGATTTTGAACAGAAAATCCTTTCATATCAGGGAGTTCCCTTTGCAGGTCTTTTGATATTTTTTCTACGATTCCCTCTCATTTTAATATTTCTGAAGTCAATTATTAAACAAGTTTCTTAAAACATTTTGCCAATTCATCTATGGGGCAATCCCATACAGTTTTTTTGATGGTATGAAATTAAAAAAAATTACTTTTAATGTGCCTGCAAAAATTATATGGTAACACATTAACTGTTACAAATAAATGTAAAAAGAAATTGACTGTTTAATTTTTTATTATATATTTTAATTGAGGCTGTCCCATAACCTTATATTTGTAGGGGTTTGATTTATCAAACCCGTTTTTAAGGTTCTCATTTGCGGGTTCGATGCATCGTCATCGAAGGTGAAATCGAACCCCTACATTTTTTACATAATATAGGGTTATGGGACAGCCTCAATTAGGAATATATAAAATTTTAAAATGTAGAGGAGTAATATGATTGTAGCAACTGAACATAAATATATCGTCAAAGATAAGAAAATATGTGGAGGAGAACCAGTTATAAAAGGCACTAGAATATTGGTAAGAATTCTTTTTAATATGTATGAAAATTCTTTTGATATTGCTAATATTTTAGAGGCTTATCCTCATTTATCTAAAAGTCAAGTCCATGATGCATTAAGTTATGCTTATGATAATATTGAAGAAATTAGAGAACTTATAGACAAACAAGAAACTTCTTAGTATGATAAAGATCAAATTATATACGGATGAAAATATTCATGCGAAGTTATCTTCTGTTTTGCGTCAGCATGGATTTGATGTGATTTCAGCATTAGAATCTAATAAATTAGGTTTATCAGATATGGAACAAATAGAATATTCTATTCAGAATAAAAGAGCTATATTGACTCATAATTTTGCTGATTTTTCAATCTTATATCAAAAATTATTGTCAAAAGAAATTAATCATTATGGTATTATTCTTACAAATAAATTTCAACTTCGTTTATTATTAAAAGCAACTCTTATTTTATTGAAATCTAAATCTCAGAAAAAATTAAAAAATCAAATAGTATGGATTTAATAAATATCAAAATGATATAAAAAAATAAATATGTCAATAATTACAGTAAATAGAATTGTTGAATACTGGGATGTTTATAAATATTTAATTAAAAAAGGAATTAAGAAAAAATGGTTATTTATAAAAGAGATGGGTTTTTCAAAACCAATAGCACCAATATTGGTTCTTTTTCAATTTTTTCTTCCTTTTGGCAAAAACAGGAGTTTGTAATACCTCGACTTTCAAATTATTTCCCTTCACCGAATTTGTAGGGAGTTAGTTCCCCAGCCTTAGCCTGCTCACGACCAACAAGAATCTCTTGGACAAATGAAAAAGAAAGATCTGGATTGTCTTCAAGTACCTCACCCATTTTTGCCCAATATTCAATCTGACCTGCTAGAGACCTGTGTAATGCTTGAGAACGAGCTCTCGCTTTTCTAGCTAGAGGATCGGATATTCTTACAGCTATTGACATATAACACCTCCAATTATGATTTTATAATATTATAACACAATTTGTCGCATTTTGCAACACATTTTTTAATTTTTATGAATTTCTAACGCCTTGGATGATCTGCTTGACGAGCGCAGCAAGGAAAGTCTGCTCCATCCAAATGTTATGTGTATTTCATCCTTTTCTAATTGATTTCTATACGAATCATTTGTTGTATTCATTGTCTTTTTCAAACTCATGTTACACAACCAGTTCTATTTACATTTTTCATTATTTGCTGTGCAACTCTTCCAATCATTTCCTTTTATTTTCTCAATATTATCACAACCGCTGTCCATAAAAAATATCTCTTTGAGGCTTTTTAAATTACTATTGTTTATTTCATTGTATATTAATATTTTCTGATCTAAGGAAATTATTATTATTTGATTATTCTTATTATAACCATTCCAATAATTTTTAAAATCAGAAAATGATCGATAAAATTTATTAAATACCCCTGTTCTATTATTGTTACATAGTGTGCCATTACCGGTGTTTTTTAGTAAGTGTATATATACACCATTTTGTTCCTCACCAATTAATTTTAATATGTCTTTTGCAACATTTTTTATTGAGACGTTCTTGTGTTTGAATTCTATATCTAATATGCGCTGATAGTCTTTTTTGCCCCATTCAAAAACACACATGTCAAGCGAGGCAGATTGTCCTTTTTTATTAATTTCTAGAGTATCATAAGAATTTCCAAACTTATACTTCTTTACAGTTGGTGTTTCTATGGAATAAAATAGTTTTGGGTAAGCTTCTTTAAACTCCTCAATAAATAAAAGGCGAAGCTCCTGTTCCGATATTCTTTTTATATTTCCTTTTGTTTGGATTTTATTAGGGAAAATAAGTTGCTCGGAAGATTTCCCAACATTTTTCTCATAATCCATTCCAGTTAAACGAAATAATACCTCTTTACATATTACTACTGCATCTATCATATATTATACCTTTTTTAATTAATAGGAAATCGCTTTTGGCTTCGCCTGCTCGGATCAGCATTACACCCCTCTGAAATCCTTCCTTTTTTCATCATGACTGATTATAATATACAATTCTGTAATGAGATGTCAATGATCTTTTCTGTGATTTTTTCTGTGAAGCTGATTTCTACTGAAATTTTGAGGACATTCTGACAGTTAAAAAACAGAAAGAGAGACCTTTCCCGTGCTGAAATATTTTTGAAAGATGTATATTCATAAAAATGAATGTATAAAATACGAATAAAATGTCAAGAGAGAAAAAAAATAAAAAAAAATAGTTGACTTTAGAAATCAAGGCATTACAAATAAAAGACATGAAAGCAAAAGCTCTCATTAAAAAATTCAGTTTCATTTTTCATTTAAATTTAATAACTAAAAAATTTGAATATTTAGTATTGGAGGAAATATTATGAAAGAGACTAAAGTATCTATTATTTATTTATTAGCAATTTTATTACTTCAATCAATTGTTTATGCTGACCTTTCACCTGAGCGAGAGTATGCAGCTTCTTATGATATTAACACATCAAGTATCTCACCTCGTGCCAGTGCACTTGGCGGTGCTTATGAAGCAATTGCTGATGATAGTTTAACTGCTTACTATAATCCAGCAGGGTTATCACAGCTTTATAGTATGAATGTTGATTTAGGTGGTGGAATTTTAAGTGCTGATAGAATGTTATTTAATGTTGGTTATTCACATCCTTTTAAAAATATTGGTGTATTTTCAGTTGGCATTAGATATTTTAGAAGTGCTGATATGGAAGAAGCTGATGAAAATGGGAATCTGCTGGGAAAAAGTTTTTCCAGTCAGGATGTAGATATAATGCTTGCTTATGGCAGGAAACTATATATGTTACTTTATGGATTATCAGCAGGTATTAGATGTGAATATTTGTATAACAAATTATTCGATGAAAATTTTAATGGGTATGCCTTATCTTATGGTTTATTATATCGTTTTTATAAAATCCCTGTTTTAAAAAATTTAAGCACAGGACTGACAATTGAAAATATACCAGCAAAGATTAAATGGAGCACTGGAACTAAAGATGATGTTACATCAAGATTTAAATTCGGGCTTGCCTATAGATTATTTCATGAACATTTAATAATAAGTGGTCATTTCAGCACTCCCAGAATAGCTTAATTTTTAACTTATTTTAACGTTATTTCTA
>CBDVEP010000026.1:0-25001 GCA_965373035.1 uncultured bacterium | reverse complement strand
ATGTAGGCAAATTATTAATACCTTTAAATATTCCTAATTATTATATGACTAAAGTTAATCTATCATCTGAAAGTATTATTCCAACAGAGATAAAGAGGTCATTTAAAAAATTTATTCTTATTGTGTTTTTTATAGCTTCATTCCTTTCTGTTTTTTTAGCTTTTATAATAGAGTTTTTAAAAAAATTTAATTGGAAAGCGATAAAGGATTTTGATAAATAATAATTCAGGCTATTTATTTTAAAATAATTAATCAAATCGACAGCTTGATTATTATTTTATATGTATTTATTTTATAAAGTCATATATAGTAAATTTTAATAAAAAAATTATAAGTAAAATTAATATGAAAATTAAATTTAAAGAGATAAAAAGTTATGCAAAAAAAATAAGACAACAATTTAACCCTCAAAAAATTATTCTTTTTGGCTCTTATGCTTATGGGCAACCATCTAAAGATAGTGATGTTGATTTACTTGTAATAATGGAAAAATAAATGAGAGAAGTTTTTTTTATGGGAATAAAGGAATTAATAAAAAATAAGAAAGTTGTAGGCCGCAAACAGGATGAAGCAGATTTAGAAATACTATTAAATTTAAAATAATGAAGGATTTAATAAGTCTGCCTTTAAATGGGCGAAAATGGAAAGAAATTTTTGGAAAATTGATAATGATATGGCTGAATGCTCATATTTTTGAAATAATAATGTGGGGCTTTCTTATTGAAAAGAATTTGTAAAAAGAATTAAAGTTTGACTTTTTATATATTATGCTTATATTTATATCGAACTTAAAATAAAGTTTGTTATGTTATATAAAAGAGATATAGTAGAACATATTCTGGCTTATAAAAATGATGATAATATTATAGTTTTAATTGGTGCGAGACAGGTTGGAAAAACATCAATATTATTATTCTTGAAGGATTTATTTGAAAAGGCAAACGAATCCGTTTATTACATGGATTTGGAAAATTTGCATTTGCTAAGTATACTTAATAAAGGTCCGCATGAATTCATAAATCATTTAAAGGAAGAAGGATATAATACAGATGAAGATATCCGGGTGCTGCTTGATGAAATTCAGTATTTGGATAATCCTACAAATTTTCTTAAATTTTTATTTGACCACTATAAAAATATTCATTTGATTGTGTCTGGTTCATCTTCTTTTGAAATCAGAAAAAAATTTAAAGATTCTTTAGTTGGCAGAATTTTAATATTTGGAATATATCCATTATCATTCAGCGAGTTTTTAAAATTTAAAGGATTATCTACTGACTTTGCTTTAACAGAAAAGAAAATTTTAGAATTTAAAAATTTATTTATTGAATATGTTCGTTTTGGCGGATATCCGAAAATAGTATTAACAGCTGATAGAGTAAAAAAAGAACGATACCTGGAGCAAATTATAGATACATATATTAGAAAAGATAGTCGGGATATAGGAAATATTCGGCATATTGATAAATTTAATAAATTACTTGAGGTTTTATCTCAACAGAGTGGTAATTTGTTAAATATAGAAGAACTCTCTAATACATCAGGTTTATCAAAACCAACAATAGAGAATTATTTATTTCTTATGGAAAATACATTTGTAATAAAATTACTTCTGCCATATCACAAGAATATTCGTTCTGAGTTGTACAAAAATCCTAAAATTTATTTTTATGATACTGGTTTAATGCAAATTTTGTGGTTGAAAACTATTCCTCTAACTGTTTTAGGAAATGTGTTTGAAACTACAATTTTTTCAGAATTTATAAAATTATATCCCCGGAAGCAGATTTTTTATTGGCGAACTAAAGATAAAAAAGAGATAGATTTTATAATTATGGATAAAAATACACCTATACCAATGGAAGTAAAATATAATTTTGGCAGCGTGAAAATGGCGGCTATAAATTATTTTAAAACAAAATATAAAGTTAACAATTTTAAAATTATAGGTTTAGAGGGGAAGAAAGAAAATGATTTTTTTCTTTTCCCATGGCAGATAAAAGATGTTGTTAATTTTTGAGTTTCATTTCCCTTTAGATTTAATAGTAAAAAGATCTAAGGAAATAAAAGAAAGAATTAAAGAAGGGGGATTTTTACAAAGAAATTATAGTAGAGTAAAAAAAATTTAAAAATATAGTAAAATATATTTATATTTTATAAATAAAAAAGTAATTACATTTTAAAGGAGGGAATATAATGGTCAATATAGATACTATTGCAAAAGGGTTAAATATAGGTAAAGAAGGTCTTATAAGAGAAAGTCTTAAAACTTACTTAAATCAACGACTTATAAAGATAGAAACAGATCTTTATCTTCTTGTTAAAAAATATGGAGTTAAAAATATATTTGAATTTGATACTTTTATAAAAAAAGGATTTATTAAAGAAAAAGATGCTTATGAGAATTATTTTATTTTTGATAATCTTGAAGCAGAAAGAGAAAAGATAAAAAAGATATTGAACAAGCTATGAAAGTTCGGATAAATAATTTAAAAAGGATTGCTCTTTTTGAGTTTTCAGAGATTGTTAAAACTACTTTAATTATTGAAGGCTTTAAATCTTTTATGGAGTTTGTAAAAGATAAAATTACAGTATTAAGGAAAAGAAAAAGTAATTAATATATGTTTGAAAAAAACAAAGCAATTATGCAAAATATATTAAACAAGAGGTGAGCATTATGAGAAAAGCTGCTGCTAATGTTTTAGAAGATATACCTGAAAAAGAGATTATAGAATCAGTAATTTATAATTATAGAAGAAAATTAGCAACTTATAGGCTGATAGATGAAAAGATGAAAAAGAAGTATGGGATGAATTTTGAAAAATTTGAAAGGAAAAATGTAGTGAAAGAAAAAAAATTTTCATGGGAAGTTGAATCCGATGCTATGGAATGGGAACATGCTATTACTGGCATAAAATATTTAAAAAAAAAGTTAGTGAATTTTAATAAATATGAAAGTTAAGGTTTTTTTAGAGGAAATAAATTTGCTATCTATAAAATATGGATTAGAAATTTTATCATTAGATTATACAGATATAACTGCTATGTGTAGAATTGGGTATTCATCTGATATTTTTATTCAAGCATATTTAAATTCAAAAAAAGGAAAATTTAATTTGGCATTAATAGTTCAGAAGAGTAGAATCTATGGAGTGGACAAGGAAGGTGGTTTTTATCATAAGCATCCAGTTTATAATCCAGAGTCTCATTTCCCTTTAGAATCAGAAAAAGAAGTCTCTTTAGAAGAATTTATATTAGAAAGCACAGAGATTCTTCAAAAATTGGATATATTATGAATAATAAAAACTCCACAAATACATTATACTCTGTCTAACATATCTATCGGACAGTATCGGACAGTAAAATTAAGATGGCTTCTGAGAAAAGCAAGGGAAGAAAGAAGTTATGGTATTAATCCTGAAACACCTATAGGATAAAAGTTTACTGTAATTAAAATAATTATGCAGCAACCCTAATAAATAGGAGTTAAAATCGGATATTTTTCACTTAATAAATGAAAAATATCCGATAATTTATACATTATGTATATAAAAAGAGCAGTAACTCAGCAGTCCTTACAATACCTTGAAAAAGAGGTGATTGTAATTTTTACAGGTGCCAGGCAAACAGGAAAAACAACTATTCTTAAGCATTTAGAAGAAGAAGTAAAAAAAAGGCATAAAAAAACTTTTTTTATAAATCTTGAAGATATATATTATTTAAATCTTCTAAATGAATCACCTAAGAATTTATTAAATTTAATTGAATTAAATCTTTCAAATATACCCGTATATTTGTTTATTGATGAGATTCAATATCTAAAAAACCCTACTAATTTTTTAAAATATATTTATGATGAATATAAAGGAAAAATTAAACTTATTGTATCAGGTTCATCAGCATTTTATATTGATAAAAAATTTAAAGATTCATTAGCTGGCAGAAAAAAGATATTTTATGTACGACCTTTAAGTTTTAGTGAGTTTTTGTTATTTAAAGGTGAAGAAAAATTACAGAAAAAATATATTGATTTGGTATCGCTTGCTAATTTTTCTATTGAAAATTTTTTAATAACAGAAAAAAGAGATTTAAATAAATATTTTAGTGAATACATCAGATTTGGAGGATATCCCAGGGTTGTGTTAGAAACTGACTATAAATATAAAATAGAGTTAATTGAAGAGATAGCAAATTCTTATATAAAAAAAGATGTGCTTGAGGCAAAGATAAATTATATTGATAAATACTATGAATTATTTAGAATTTTTTCTTCTCAAATTGGGGAGTTAGTAAATAAATATGAATTAGCCAATATTCTTAATATTTCCATAATAGCAGTTGAAAATTACCTTTATATTATGCAAAAGTCATTTCATATAACATTAATAAAGCCTTTTCATCAAAATGTAAGAAAAGAATTAAAAAAAATGAATAAAATATATTTTTATGATTTAGGTTTGAGGAATTATTTTTACAAGAATTTTGAAATAATTGAGATGCGTCCAGACAAAGGAAATTTATATGAAAATTTTATTTTTATAGAATTATTAAGCAGAACAGATAATGATAAAATAAAATTTTGGCGAACACAAAACAAAAATGAGGTTGATTTTATTGTTGATGAGAAATATGCTTATGAAGTAAAATATAATATCAATACATTTCACGTTAATAAATATAAAATATTTTTAGAAAAATATAATGATATAAAATTTAATGTTTTATATCACACAGGTGATAAAAAAGAAGAAAATCCAGAAATAAGTTATTTAAACTTTTAGAAATAGTATTTAGAAAAGCCCCCTGTGTCAGGGTAGTTGTCGCCTCTAAAAAAGGAGACGACAATGAAAGAATAATATTAGAAAAACATAAAGACAAATTACAATTTGATAGTCAAATTTGTAAGGATGCAACTTTAAAAGACATTGATGAAGAAAAAGTAAATGTGTTTTTGAGAAAAGCAAAATTTGAAAGAAGATTAGACATCAGTTCTAATATCTCAATTAGAGAAGCATTGGAAAGACTGAATTTAATTAAAAATAATAAATTAACAAATGCAGCGGTACTTTTATTTGGTAGAAATCCACAAAAATTTTTTTTGCAGGCAGAAATGAGATGTGCTCGTTTTAAGGGGACTGAACCAGTTGAATTTATTGATATGAAAGTTTTTGGCGGAAATATAATTGACCAAAGGGATGATGGATTAGAATTTGTCAAAGAGCATATTAAGTTACATGCTGAAATCAGAGGAACCGAAAGAGTAGAGAAGTGGGAATATCCAACTGAAGCCATAAGAGAGGCAATTACTAATGCTATTTGTCATCGGGATTATGAAATTTCCAGTAATGTTCAGATTAGAATTTTTGATGATAAAGTTGAGATATGGGGCTGTGGTCTTTTACCACATCCTTTAACAATAGAAGATTTAAAAAAGAGGCATGATTCAATTTTAAGAAATCCTTTACTTGGAAAATGTTTTTTTATGCTTAGATATATTGAACAGTGGGGAACCGGAACAAATAGGATTATTGAAGAGTGTCTAATGCATGGTTTACCCGAACCTTTGTTTGAAGAAATTTCTGGAAGCATTGTAGTTTCATTCAGAAAATCTTATACATTAGAGGTACTGGAAAAACTTGGATTAAATGAAAGGCAGATTAAATCTATAGAATATATTAAAAAGCAAGGAAATATTACAAATAGAGAGTATCAGAATCTGTGTTCTGGTATAAGCAGAGAAACTTTAAGAAAAGATTTAAATGATTTAATTGTTAAAAAAATTATTGTAAGAAGAGGACAAAATAAGGGTATATATTATGAATTTGCATAATATGCCAACTTTATGCCAACTTTATGCCATTGTTAAATTTTGCCATAAAGTTGTAGAGTATCTTATTACATTACATTATTCGGTGATTAAATTGATCATACTTAACAGAGTGAGATATGAAAGTGGAATAGAAATTGATTCAAAGGAATATTTTATTCAATGTTTTTTTAAAAAAGAATTGATAAAGCAGTTCAAATGTAAATTTGCGATGATTGAAATAGGGCTATCGTCTGTCACGAAAAATGGATCAAGAAAGTTTATCAGACATAATTGATTTTGGTGAGTCCATTGCCGTGGAATAGAAACCAATGTTAGTGAATTAAGGAATAGGAATTGAATTTTAAAGAGGAGTAGAGCCTTTAGGCTCGTATTATACGTGTCTAAAGCCCCTGCTTTAAATTTAAGCACACTTAATTCACTTACATTGATATGGATAGTATAAGGATAAGCAAAAGTAGTTAATGAATGTTTGAAAAAAATAAAGCAGTTATGAAAAATATATTAAACAAGAGGTGAGCATTATGAGAAAAGTTGCTGCTAATGTTTTAGAAGATATACCTGAAAAAGAGATTATAGAATCAGTAATTTATAATTGAGGCTGTCCCATAACTCTATATTATACAAAAATTGTAGTGTAAGGGTCGATAGACCCTGTATTTAAAGGCTTTATTTAATGGTTACGGGGTCTACCGACCTCCCTTATCCAGGGACAAAGCCTTCACTACAGTTATGGGACAGCCTCAATTATAGAAGAAAATTAGCAACTTATAGGCTGATAGATGAAAAGATGAAAAAGAAGTATGGGATGAATGTGGTATAAACAGGAAAAAATAAGTAAAAATGAGTAAAGAAAAACTATTAAAATTAATTGGTACTACCGAATCTCTTTCTACTGAATGGAAATCGTCTTTATCTTTAATCAATGAAGTAATTGAAACTATTTCTGCATTTGCCAATACCGAAGGCGGTAAGATAATTATTGGCGTATCTAAATCTGGCAAATTGCCTGGTGTTGAAATTGGGAAAGATACTATTGAACGTATGGTAAATAAAATCTCCCAGAATACTGACCCTAAAATCCATCCTCGTATAACTACAGAAGAGATAAATAGCAAATCCCTAATTGTTATTAAAGTAAAAGAATCATCAGACCATTTAGTTTTAGCTTTTGGCAGACCTTATAAAAGGGTTGGTAAATCAACAGTTAGAATGAGCAAAGACGAATATGAAAGAATAATATTAGAAAAACATAAAGACAAATTACAATTTGATAGTCAAATTTGCATAAAAGCAGCTATAAAAGATATAAGCAAAGAAAAATTAAGATGGTTTCTGAGAAAGGCAAAGGAAGCAAGAAGTTACGATATTAATCCTGAAACACCTATTCAAGAGGCATTGAATAGATTAAACCTTATACAAGATAAAAAACTTATTAATACCGCTATCCTTTTATTTGGTAAAGACTTACAGAGATTTTTTTCGCAGGTAAAAATAAGAGCAGCACGATTTAAGGGAACACAGGAATTGGATTATATTGATATGAAAATTTTAGAAGGGACAATTCTTGAATTACGGGAGAAAGCAATCAAATTTATTATGGAGCATATCAGACATGGAGTATTTTTCGATGCCAATAAAAGATACGACAGATGGGAATATCCATTAAGAGCACTTGAAGAAGTTTTGAATAACGCTCTTGCTCATAGGGATTATTTTTCTAATGCCGAGATTCACCTTTCTATTTATGATGATAGAATTGAAATTTGGAATCCTGGAGAACTTCCACCGCCGCTAAGACCAGAAGACCTAAAACGAGAACATAAATCAATTCCCAGAAACAAATTCCTTGCGGATAAATTGTTTTTAGTAAAGTATATTGAAGAATGGGGTCGCGGAACAAATAGAATCATAGAGGAAATGAGGGAAAACAAATTACCTGAACCGGAATTTAAGAATTATTCAGGCGGATTTGCTGTTGTATTGAATGGTCCGGGAAAATTTTTTGAGAGAGAGATTGAAAGAAAAAAAATGCACAGGCTGGATATAAACGCTCGACAGAAAAAAGCAATTGAATACTTAAAGATAAATGATATTATTAGCACAAGGAGATATATAGAACTAAACAAAGTTTCTGACAAAACAGCATTTTTGGAACTTAAAGAGTTGTTCATTAAAAATATTTTAATAAAAGAAGGTAGAGGGCGTGCTACAATTTATAAATTAAAAAGGTAGTGATTAGGTAGTGATTAGGTAGTGATTAATTAAACCAGTCATGTTAATAAATAGAAAATATTTTTAGAAAAATATAATAATATAAAATTTAATGTTTTATATCACACAGGTGATAAAAAAGAAGAAAAGACAGGAATAAGTTATTTAAACTTTTAGAAATAGTATTTAGAAAAGTTGAAATTTTAAAAAATTATTCTGAAGAAATAAAGGAAAGGATTAAAAAAGATTATTGAGTGGTATGAAAAGTAAAGAATAAAGTAAAAATGAGTAAAGAAAGACTATTAAAATTAATTGGTACTACGGAATCTCTCTCCACTGAATGGAAATCGTCTTTATCTTTAATCAATGAAGTAATTGAAACTATTTCTGCATTTGCCAATACCGAAGGCGGTAAGATAATTATTGGCGTATCTAAATCTGGCAAATTGCCTGGTGTTGAAATTGGGAAAGATACTATTGAACGTATGGTAAATAAAATCTCCCAGAATACTGACCCTAAAATCCATCCTCGTATAACTACAGAAGAGATAAATAGCAAATCCCTAATTGTTATTAAAGTAAAAGAATCATCAGACCATTTAGTTTTAGCTTTTGGCAGACCGTATAAAAGGGTAGGTAAATCAACAGTTAGAATGAGCAAAGATGAATATGAAAGAATAATTTTAGAAAAACATAAAGAGGAATTGCAGTTTGATAAACAAATCTGTAAAGAAGCCTCTTTGAAGGATATAGATAAAGAGAAAGTAAAATGGTTTATAAGTGAAGCAAAAAAACAACGAGGTTTGAAGATATCTGATGATGGATTACTTGACGATATATTAATGTATTTAAAGTTACTACAAAAAGGTAAATTAACAAATGCTGCAGTACTACTTTTTGGTAGAGAGCCAAAGTTTATACAATCTGAGGTAAAATGTATCCGCTTTGATGGAAATAAACCTGTTAAACCATATATTGATTTTCAAACTATCGGGAGTAATATTTTTGATTTGGTTGATAAAACAGAAGATTTTGTTTTACGTAATATTAGGAAATCAATTTGGCTTGTTCCTGGTCAAATTCAAAGAGAAGAAAAGCATGAGTATCCACTAAGTGCTATCAGGGAAGCTATTGTTAATGCTATTGTTCATAGGGATTATTCATCACCATCCAAAGTGCAGGTTAGAATATTCAACGATTACATAGAAGTGTGGAATCCAGGGAAATTGCCAGAAGGCTGGACCATTGAAAAATTAAAACAGAAGCACGAATCTATACCAAAAAATCCCCTTCTTTTTAAACAATTTTTTTGGATTAGATATGTAGAAGATGTTGGTGGCGGTACTCTTGATATGATCAATGAATGTAAGAGTTGGGGCATACCTGAACCTAAATTTGAGGATACAGGTACATCTATAGTTGTGACTTTCAGTAAATCTATTTTTACACATGAAATTTTGACAAAATTTGGATTAAATGAAAGACAAATAAAAGCCATAGATGTTATTAATCAACACGGCAAAATTACTACAAAAGATTATTGCAATTTATTAAAAGTAACAAGAGATACTGCAAATAGGGATTTAAACGGTCTTTTAAAAAAAGGCATAATTAAAAGAAGGGGTTCTGGTCCACAAATACATTATACTCTGTCTGATATATCTATCGGACAGTATCGGATAGTATCGGATAGTATCGGATAGTATCGGACAGTATCGGACAGTATCGGACAGTATCGGACAGTATCGGACAGTATCGGACAGTAAAATTAAGATGGTTTCTGAGAAAAGCAAGGGAAGAAAGAAGTTACGGTATTAATCCTGAAACACTATTTAATGAATGAATTGACTAATTATCTAATTTTATTAATATAAAAATAATATAATTAATGAGGAAGAATTTTATGAAAGATGCTTTACAAAATGATGAAATAAGTTTATTTGATATAATTAAAGTTTTGTATAAATGGAAATATTTTATTATTTCTTTTATAATAATAATTACTTGCGCTGGTGCTATTTATTATAAAGTCTTTTTGCAAGATGATAAATATATGAATTATTCTATTATTCGGATAGGTAAAATTGGTACAACCCAGATACAGACTTCTGAAGAACTAAATTTTTATCTGAAAAGTGATCTTCTAAGACAGGAGATAGAAAATATGATAGGGCAAAAGAACATTTTGAAATATTTGAATATTTCTGATGAGAATGAAAAAGAGAATAATTTATTAATAAAAAGAAAGTGGCAGGATAGTATTGAATTTTCAAAAAATAAATTAATAACTAAATCCCATGATATAAATTTAGTTACAAAAGTTAATACAATGGTTGTAAAAAAAGTTATAGACGAATATGAGAAAAAATTAAAGAAAGAGTTACAAATATATTATAATAATTATTCTACAATAACAAAAAATTTAGCAAAAATTATTAATAAAGAAAATGTAGGCAAATTATTAATACCTTTAAATATTCCTAATTATTATATGACTAAAGTCAATCAATTATCTGAAAATAATATTCCCATAAGGATAAAGAAGTCATTTAAAAAATTTATTATTATTATATTTTTTATTGCTTCATTTTTTTCTGTTTTTTTAGCTTTTTTAATAGATTTTTTAAAAAAAATTAATTGGAAAGAGCTAAAAAATTCGATGGCTCGGGTTTCATAACCCGAATCATAAATAGATGCTCGAGTTATGAAACTCGAATCAGCAATAGATTAATTTTACGAATACGAGTAAACCGAATGTTTACAAAACATTCATCATAAATAGAAAAGATAGAAGGGTATTATATAAAATGAATATATTAGTAACAGGTGGAGCAGGATATATTGGCAGTTTAATGGTTTTAAAATTAATAGAAAGAGGATATAATGTAACTATCATAGATAATTTAAGTAAAGGTCATAAAGAACTGATTTTTTCAGATAGATTTTATCAAGTTGATATAAATGATAAGGAGAAAGTTCAGGAGATAATAGCATCTGATAAAATTAATATCATAATACACTTTGCTGCATTTATAGAAGCAGGGGAATCGATGAAAGACCCTTCAAAATTTTTTCATAATAATACAGTTGGAAGTTTAAATTTATTAGATGCTGCTATAAAATCAGGGGTAAAATATTTTATTTTCTCATCAACTGCAGCAGTTTATGGTTATCCAGAAAAAGTTCCAATAAAAGAAGAAGCAGAGTTAAAACCAGTAAATGTTTATGGTGATTCAAAGTTATTCATTGAAAAAATTTTAAAATGGTATAATGAAATCCATGGATTAAACTATATTTCCTTACGCTATTTTAATACAGCAGGGGCTGATGAAAAAGGAAGGACTGGAGAAATGCATAATCCTGAATCTCATATTATTCCATTGGCTATTAAAACTGCATTAGGAAAAAGAGATAAGTTTTATATTTTTGGAACAGATTATAACACAGAAGACGGTACTTGTGTAAGAGATTATATTTATATAGGTGATTTAGTGGATGCACATATACTTGCCATAGATTATTTATTAAAAACAAACAAGAGTGATATTTTTAACCTTGGAAGTGAAAGAGGTTATTCTGTAAAAGAGATAGTCAATGTAGTAAAAAAAGTCACAAAAGTAAATTTTCCAGTTATTGAGACTAACAGACGTCCTGGGGATGCTGATATTTTAATTGCTTCATCAGATAAAATTAAAAATATTTTAAAATGGAATCCTAAATATAATGATATTGAGAAAGTAATATATACAGCTTATCAATGGGAATTAAAGAATCATTAACTTTTATTATTGATTAATAATTGTTAATAAAAGGAGCTAATATGTTAAATAATAAAGTTATTTTAATTACAGGTGGGACTGGTTCTTTTGGTAAACAATTTGTAAAAAATGTTTTTAAAAAATATAAACCAAAGAAAGTTATTATTTATTCCAGGGATGAATATAAGCAATTTATAATGAGGCAGCAGTTTAAACAATATGATGATAGCATACGTTATTTTATTGGTAATGTGCGTGATAAGGAGCGATTATATCGTGCATTTGATGGTGTTGATTATGTTATTCATGCAGCAGCATTAAAGCAGGTACCAGCTTGTGAATATAATCCTTTTGAAGCTGTAAAGACTAATATTAATGGGGCTCAAAATATTGTTAATGCTGCTATTGATAAAGGAGTTAAGAAAGTAGTAGCTTTATCAACAGATAAAGCAGTTAATCCTATTAATCTCTATGGTGCCACTAAATTAGCTTCTGATAAACTTTTTATTTCAGCAAATGCTTATGTTGGGGGTGATCAAGGAGCTATTTTTTCAGTTGTAAGATATGGTAATGTTGCAGGAAGCAGAGGTTCTGTTATACCCTATTTTAAAATGTTAATTGATAAAGGAGAGACAACATTACCAATTACTGATTTACGAATGTCACGTTTTTGGATAACCCTGGATGAAGCTGTTGATCTTGTATTTAAAGCATTAGATGAATCTAAGGGCGGTGAAACTTATATTTCTAAAATACCTTCTTTTAAAATTACTGATTTAGCAAAAGCCATGTTGCCAGATTGTCAAATTCAGGAAGTAGGAATTCGTGAAGGAGAAAAATTACATGCAGGTATGATTACAGAATATGATTCTTTTTATTCATATGAATATAATCAGTATTATATTATTTATCCAAATTTTGAATGGTGGGTTTTTGAAAAGCATTTTACAAAAGGGGGGGGGAAAGTTGAGGAATTTTTTCACTATTCTTCAGATAAGAATAGTGAATGGTTAAGTATAGAGGATATAAGAAAACGATTTAAAAATATTAATATTGTAGATTTATAAGATAGATTTAAAAAAATATGAGCAACATTATACCATATGGCAGGCAATGTATTGATCAAGATGATATAGATGAAGTTGTAAAGGTTTTAAAATCTAATTTTTTAACCCATGGTCCAAAAATTCAGGAATTTGAAAAAAAATTATGTGAGTATACAGGAGCTAAATATGCTGTTAGTGTAGCTAATGGTACTGCTGGTTTACATTTAGCTGTTAAATCTTTAAATTTAGAACCAGGATTTGAAGGAATTACAACTCCTAATACATTTATTGCTTCAGCTAATTGTATGATATATAATCAGGGGATTCCTGTTTTAGCTGATATTGATACAGATACTCATAATATTGATCCAAAGGAGATAGAAGGATATATTTCTAATAAAACGAAATTAATTATACCTGTTGATTTTGCCGGGCATCCTTGTGATATGGAGGAGATTTATAAAATTGCCAAAAAGCATGAATTATTTATTATACGAGATGCATGCCATTCTATAGGAGCATTATATAAAGGCAATAAAACAGGTAATTGCAAGTATGCAGATATGACTGTTTTTAGTTTTCATCCTGTGAAGCATATTACAACAGGAGAAGGTGGAGTTGTGCTTACTAATAATAAAAAATTGTATGATAAATTATTATTATTGCGAAATCATGGTATTGAGAAAAATCCTAAAAAAATGAGTAAATATGAAGGTATGTGGTATTATGAAATGGTAGATTTAGGATTTAATTATAGAATTACTGATTTTCAATGTGCAATGGGTCTTTCTCAATTAGAAAAGCTTGAAAATTTTGTTTCCAAGAGAAAGAAAATTGCTCAAAGATATAGTAATGCATTTAAAGATTTAAAAAATTTGAGAATACCTCAAAAAAGAAAAGGGAGACAGTCTTCTTTTCATTTATATGTCGTAGAGATTGACTTTGAAGAGCTAAAGATTTCACGTCAGGATTTTATGACTAAATTAGTAAAACTGGGAGTTGGAACTCAGGTTCATTATGTACCTATTTATTTACAACCATATTATCAGAAAAATTTTGGATATAATAGAAGTGATTATCCTGTCTCTTCTCAATTTTATGAAAAAGCTTTATCTTTGCCATTATACCCATGTATGTCTGAGGCTGATATTGAAAATGTGATTAGAGCTATTAGAAAAGGTATAAATTAAAATGAGTAAAACAGATGTTATTATTCAGGCCAGAATGGGATCCACACGATTTCCAGGAAAAGTATTAAAAAAAATATATAATAAAACAATATTGGAGCATGTAATATCAAGAGTTCAAACAGCTGAAAATATAAATGATATTATTATTGCCACAACAATTAAAAAGGAAGATGATCGTATAGTAGATATATGTCAAAATAATAATATAAAATTTTATCGCGGAAGCGAAG
Source organism: uncultured bacterium (assembly GCA_965373035.1). Classification (GTDB taxonomy): domain Bacteria; phylum Spirochaetota; class JAHITG01; order JAHITG01; family JAHITG01; genus CBDVEP01. Next base: position 10,736 of record CBDVEP010000026.1, on the reverse strand, counting down.
AGGATGTTCTTTCAAGATATTATCATACAGCTAAAGAGAATAAGAGTGATATTATTGTACGAATTACATCTGATTGCCCATTAATTGATAAAGAGGTAATGGAGAATATGATTGAATTTTATATAAAAAATAATTATGATTTTGTAACAAATGCCGGACCTGATGCCTCTTACCGGACTTTTCCCAGAGGGTTGGATGTAGAAATATTCAGTTATGATACTTTGGAAAAGGCTCATTTAAAAAGCAGGGTTCCATCAGAAAGAGAACATGTTACCCTCTATTTTTATGATCACCCTGATGAATATAATATATATGTCTATAAGAATAAGACAGACTATTCCGGTTATAGATGGACTCTGGATACAGCAGAGGATTGGAAGCTTATTAAGAAGATATATAATGAGCTTTATAATAAGGATCAGGATTTTTCATGGAGAAAGGTTCTTACTTTACTGGAAGATCATCCCGGATTATCAGAAATTAACATGGCAATAGAGCAGAAGAAGTATCATTAATGAAAATGAAGAGTGATATTTTTTTCCGGGTAGATGGGTATAAAGAGATAGGATACGGTCATTTTATGCGATCTTTTGTTCTGGCTCAAGCCTTAAGGAAAAAGAATTTTACAGTACAATTCATCACCTGCAAAGATAAATTAATCCGATCAATGTTTCAAGAGAGTAAGATCAATCATATAGAAGGTCATTCAAAAGCAGGAACAAAAAAAGATTTAGCTGAAACATCAGAAATATTAAAAAAGTATAACAAACCTATATTGATCTATGATAGTTATAATATTTTAATGGATTATGAGAAAAAGATCTCTTCATATACTGATAAAATGATTGCCTTTGATGATGATGCCAAAAGAGAATTTTATACGGATGTGATCATTAATCAGAACTATAGATCTGAAAAGTATAAATACAAATTACAGAAAAAAGAGACAACACTGCTGTGTGGGAGTACATATATTTTACTGCGGGATGAATTTTTATTGCAAAGAAAGAAGAGTATTAATATAAGAGTAAAGAACATATTATTGATATTAGGAGGTAGTGATTTTAAAGAGCAATCCCTGAGAATAACTAAGTTATTGGAGGATTACGTATCTTCAAATAATATTAATTTAAATATTATAACAAATGATCATTATAAATGTTTAAATAAGTTGAAAAAATTGAGCAAGTGTAATAAATATATTATAGTGCATCATAATGTAAGGAATATGGCAGATATAATGAAGAAGATGGACCTGGCGATCAGTGCGGCCGGTTCAACTGTATGGGAATTATTATATATGGGAATACCATCTCTTTTAATGATCCTGGCTAATAATCAATATAATATCTGCCGCAGCTTAAGCCGGGATGATTTGGCTGTTAATTTAGGATGGTATAATAAAATTGTGGATAAAAATTTGATTGAACAGATTAATAAAATAGTGCATGATTTTGATAAACGCAATTTTTTTTTAAAAAAGGGGCGAGCCCTCATTGATGGAAAAGGTAAAGAGAGGATCTTAAAGTATATTAATTAGATCATGAAAAAGTCAATTGTTATTTGTACAATTAGACCATGGAATATTAAAAATGCTAAAAAATTACGGGCTGAATCTAACAAGCAGTATAGTTTTCATATTATTTCTGAAAAAGATAAGTTAAATTTTGATATAATAGCCAGACTGGATCCGGCTTTTATATTTTTTCCTCATTGGTCATGGATCATTCCTGAAAAGATATATAAGAATTATAAGAGTATTTTATTCCATATGACAGATCTTCCTTTTGGAAGAGGCGGCAGTCCCCTGCAGAATTTGATCGTTCAAAAAGTATATGATACCAAAATAACCGCTATTGAGGTCGTAAAAGAATTAGATGCCGGTAAAGTCTATCATAAAAAAGATTTCAGTATAAGGCAGGGTAGTGCGCAGGATATATTCAAAAGGGTATCGGATATCATTTTCTTTGAAATGATTCCGTATATCCTTAAGAAGCAGCCTGTCCCTAAATCTCAAAAAGGCAGGATTGTGAAATTTAAAAGAAGAAAAGCAGAATCCAGTGAGATATTGAAAGCTTCGCTTCATTCCCTGAATGACCTGTATGATCACATCAGAATGCTTGATGCAGAAGGTTATCCCAGAGCTTTTTTAAAGATAAAGAATTTTAAGATCACTTTTTCCGGGATTAAAAAAGCTTCCAATAAATTAAAAGGGAGGTTTGAAATAACAGATGAAAATGAATAATAAAATTTTAATAGTAGCAGCTCATCCTGATGATGAGATACTGGGATGCGGAGGGACAATCGCCCGACTTGTTAAGGAAGGATATAAGGCTTCTATATTGATCCTGGGAGAAGGGGTCACATCAAGAGATCAAAAGAGAGATACCAAGAAAAGGGAAAATGAGTTGGCCAGGATCAAACAGGATATCATCAGGGCTAATAAAATCATCGGGATTTCTGATACACATATATTTGACCTGCCGGATAATCGTTTTGATTCAGTTGATATGCTTGATATTGTAAAAATTATTGAGAAAGTGAAAAACAGAATCAAACCGGATATTATATTCACTCATTATAAAGATGATTTGAATATTGACCATCAGATAACTTTTCAGGCAGTATTAACAGCAACCCGACCGGATCAAAAAGAGAGCGTTAAGGAAATCTATTCTTTTGAAATTCCATCTTCAACAGAATGGAGTTTTTCTGTGACTTTTTCTCCAAATGTTTTTTATAATATTAAAAATACGCTCTCTCTTAAAATAAGAGCAATGTTAAAATATACCAGTGAAATAAAAAAATATCCCCATCCCCGCTCAGTTGAAGCTATTAAAAATATTGCTGAAAACTGGGGTATTAAATCAGGGTTTAAATCAGCTGAAGCATTTCATCTGGTTAGATTGATGAAGTGAAGAAGATAGAGTTTAAAAATATTTTAGATGTAGAACCGAAAATCCGGGGACAGGCCAGAATCTGGCGTAATCGACCTGAGATCAGAAGCAATATGCTGACACAGCATATTATTTCCGAAAAGGAACATAGTCAATGGCTTGATTCATTAAAAAAACGGAAAGACCGTATAGTCTGGATCATCTATTATCAAGGTATACCTATTGGCAGCTGTTATTTACATGATATAAAGTATGATCAAAAACAGAGTGAATGGGGTTATTATATTGGGGAAGGTGAATACAGAGGAAAAGGTCTAAGCAAGTTTATTCTTTCCGAATTGATGAATATCTCTTTTAATCAATTGGGTCTGGAAAAATTGATAACCAGTGTTTTAAAACATAACCGGAGGGCTTATCAGATCTATCAAAAATTTGGGTTTGTTGAAAAACAAGATACTGATAATAACAATGAGTTGATTTTTTTGGAGATGACTGAAGAGAATTGGATAAACAATATAGCAAAATAATAAATAATAGAAGAGTTCGAAGCATGAAGGAAATTATAATAAATATTGGCGAAAAAAAAACAGGGGACAAGCAACAGGTTTTTATCATTGCTGAATTTTCTGCTAACCACCTACAGAAATTTGAGAATGCTGTAAAATTGATTAAAGAAGCAAAACAGGCAGGAGCTGATGCTGTAAAGCTTCAGACGTATACTCCTGATACTATGACCATTGATTGTGATAATGAATATTTTAAAATTGACCAAGGGACTATCTGGGATGGAGAGACCTTATATGAATTGTATAAAAAAGCGTATACTCCCTGGGAATGGCAGCATAAATTAAAAAAAACAGCAGAAGAGCTTGGATTGATCTTTTTTTCTACTCCTTTTGATAAAACTTCTGTTGATTTTTTAGAGGAGATGAATGTCCCGGCCTATAAAGTGGCCTCTTTTGAAATAACCGATACTCCTTTAATTGAATATATTGCCTCAAAGAAGAAGCCGGTTATTATGTCCACAGGTGTTGCCGCCCTGGATGAGATAAAAGTAGCAGTAAATACCTGCAGAAAAATTGGTAATGATCAGCTGATCTTATTAAAATGTACAAGTGCTTATCCTGCTTTATATGAAGAGATGAACTTGAAAGTTATTCCGGATATAAAAAAGAGATTTAATGTCATAACAGGAGTATCCGACCATACTTTAGGTAGCTCAGTTCCTATTGCAGCGGTTGCCCTCGGAGCCTGTGTGATCGAAAAACATTTTACTTTAGATCGGAAATTGGGAGGACCGGATAGTGCTTTTTCTCTTGAACCGGATGAGTTTAAAGCAATGGTTCGGTCTGTACGGGAGACTGAGAAAGCTCTGGGCAAGGTAACATATGATTTGAGTGAACGAGTGCGGAAAAGCCGAGCTTTTATGAGATCGATATTTGCTGTGAGAGATATAAAGAAAGGTGAAATATTTACTGAAGAGAATATAAGGATTATTAGACCTGGATACGGTCTTGCTCCAAAATATTATAAAAAAATTTTAGGTAAAATAAGTTCAAATGATATTAATAGGGGAACTCCATTAAACAGGAAACATATCACAAAAAATTAAATTAAAATTTATTAAGATAGGTTTATGATAAAAAAAAGAGATAAAATAAAAATTGTTTTTTTAATATATAGAATAGGATATTATCGATATTTTACACCACTGATTCGGGAAGGGCTTACTCGAGGTTATGATGTTGAATGCTGGCATGATTACAGTGCACCTAAGGGAGGAGAAAAAGGGTTTGCTTTTCCATCTATTGAGGATGTTCCTGTCTTTAATGATATTAAAAATAAAATTAAAACTAAGACTTTTTTTGGAATAGAAAAATTAGAAAATAAATTAATGAGCCGGAATGATATTGATATAGTAGTATCTATTCATTTTCCGGGGGTTTATCCAGCATTTAAATTTATGGATAAAATAGTTAAATCCCGTCCATTTAAATGGTTTACTTTAATGTCTTCTGCTCCAGATAGTTTTTTTGAACTAGTTAAAATATTAGATAAAAATTCTGGATATAGATTTAAAGAACCTTTTTTTGTTTTCAGTAAAAGGTGGCTGGAAATGGGAAAAGAATATTTACAAAGATATTTTCCAAAACATTTTCAAATTGTAAATAATATGAAGATTAAATTTATGATTGTAGGAACTCCGGAGTTTGATTTATTTAATAATGTCAAATCTCCACAGATTATCAGAAAAAAATATGGAATTTCAGAAAATAGATCAATATTATTATATTTACCGTTTTCTTATAATAATCGTAATCAATATTCTTCATTTGAAAGAGCATTTACCGGTATATTAACAAATACATATATTTCAAAGGAAAATGAGTATGTTCATAATAAAAAGAAAAATATTTTTAAAAATTTATTATATAAAATATACATTAGCTATAAAATTGTACAGGACCGGAAAGCTTTTAATTACTGGATAAAGGGTTTTAATGAAGCAAAAGTTTTTAAAGCCGTCAGGAAATTCTGTGACAGGAACAACCTTTTTCTTGTAGTAAAACCCAGGATGAAATTCCCGTTAGCTGAAATAATTAAACGTAAAGCCGATTTAATAGTTTGGGATTCTGAAAAGAGTCAGAATCCTCCTATTATGAAAGAATTGCTTTCCATAGCTAAATTATCTGTTTCCTTTTTTAGTTATTCTGTTCTAACCAGTGTATTTGCTAATGTGCCTCATTTAAACATTCTATTGCCGGATGAATATTTTCCACGACATGATAATAAGTTTTGGTTTTCCGGTAAGAAGTATTCTATATTTAATTTTCCGGATGTTTGTCAATGTTGGAGCATTGAAGATACTATAAAGAAGTTGGCTCAAACTGATTTAAATGAATTTATAATTAAAAAATCTGCAAAGAAGGAATATATTAAAATGATTAATGAATTTAATGACTTTAAGACATCTAAGCGTTTTTTTAATACTATTGAAAAGGATTTGTTCGAAAAAAAATTAATCGCTGGATAGGATAGACCGGAGAATTCAATGATAATTAATACTATTTCAGATTCCGAACATAAAAGACGATATGCTGCTGCAATAAAAAAAGCCGGAAAAGAAGGCCAGAATGCTTTTCAAAACTGGTTTAACAGGTCTGAGAATGTTCATGAAGCTGTTATTAACGGTTTCTGGGATTTTGCATGTCATATCCTTACAGAAAAGGTTTTCAGGAATATTATAGATCCCAGAAATAAAATTGCTTTAGAAATAGGACATGGGGGAGGGAGGCTTCTAAATACTTCTTGTCTGTTTTTTAAAAGAGTTATCGGGCTCGATATACATAATGAAAACACTACTATAAAGAAGTTTCTAAAAAACAGGGGGCGTTCCAATTTTAAATTAATTAGAATTAACGGAAGGCAATTTAATGTTACATCAGAAAGCATTGATTTTATCTATTCATTTATTGTATTACAGCATTTACCTAATTTCGAGGTCTTTATAAAATATTTAGAAGAATCATACAGGTGCCTAAAAAGAGGCGGTATAGCGCAGCTTTATTTTGGAAAATTCAGTAAGATTTCATTAAAGGATCAATTATTAAATTTTTTAAAAGGATACAAGGAGATCATTAATGCGCCTGTAAACCATACAAGTTTAGTGATCCGTACAGGTAAAGTAAAACAATTCTGCCAAAAAATTGGTTTTAAAGTGCTGGATACAGGATCTTCTTATAAGCTTGCTTATAGAACAGAGAAAAAAACAAAAGGCGGGCAGAATTATATTACTCTTTTAAAGATATAAAGAAAAGGGAGATATTTACAAATATTAAGGGAGTATATAAAATAGACGGTAAAGTATATTTGTACCCAAATAATCCGGGTGCATTTAATATTATGGAACCTGTTTATGTATATCTTGAAAGACAAGGAGAAAAACTCTGGTGGATATTTGGAAACTATAAATTTAAGAAGGAATATATTAAAATGATCAATGAATTTAATGATCATAGAGCATCCAATCGGTTTTTTAAAATTGTTGAAAGATATATTTAAAAATGGAAGATAAATTAAAATGAATCATCAATTAGCAATTGTATTATGTATTCATCATAAACCCTGGCTAATCATGTCTACTTTAATCAGTTTAGCCTTGCAGGATTATCAGGATTTTGATATATATGCTATATATCAAAAGGGAGATGGGAGTTGTTTTGACAAAAAATCTTATGAGCCTTATTTAAAACTTGTTAAAAAATATGGTCAAAATGTTCAGCTTAGTCCTTATGATGAGAGAGTAAGAAGAGTAGTAAGAAAAATAAAATTTAAAGCTTATAATGAAATAGAATTTGAAAATGATCATGGATTAGACTCTGGTGCCTGGTATAAATTTATAAAAGCAGAAAAATGGAAAAATCATGAGTATACATTTTTTATACAGGAAGGAACATTATTAACCAGAACAAATATATTATCAGATACCATGACATATATTAAAAAGAATAATATTCATTTTCTTTCTTCCGGGCATGAAAAGCGGAAAATACCGAAAAAAATATTTTTGAATTATAATATTCAAAAGAAGAAACGTACTGAATTTGATTATTATCATGATGAAAGAATCCGGGAAATTTTTAATATTTTTAATTCTGATAAAGATTTTAAGAGAGTATATAAACAATGGAGATCTGATTTTACTCCAACCACTCAGAATCATGTTCCGGATGTCATCGATCATTTTTTTTATAGATTATATCAGATAGCTAGATCAGTGAAGCATTTAAAGGAATTCCCAATTGGTAAAGAAACAATATATGAAAATACTCTTAAACGCCGCTTAAAAGATGTTCTTAAAGATTATAAAAAATATCATAATATTGTATTCCATAAAGATAATGATAATGAATGGTTTGGCTGCTCCTGTCAGCATATCCTAAGTAATGAGTTATTGTGTAAATTTTCTGATAAAATGGAAAAAAATAATATTTACAAAGTATTGGATATTCCTTTTGTCGGTACTCCTCTTGAAGTAATATGGGGATTTATTCCGGCCTGGTTGGGTTTTGATAAATGGTTTTTTGATGGCATTCATCGTGTGCGGAAAAATTTTGTTACTTATAAGAGAGAAGATGATCCGGAGGGAATGTGCTATTATTTAAATCGGTATTTTAAGGGTATTGTAAAGGTAGTACCGGATGGTGACTTCATTAAGATCAGGAAGATTAAAAAGAATTATAAATATATAAAAAAAACATTAGGAACCGTATTTTTTAAAGATTAAAATGAGGATATGGATAATATGATTGCATTAAAGAATAAACATAAAGGGCTTGATGCTCTGATCATTTACGGAGGTCCATCTGTAATTGTAAATTATTTGGCTCTGGATAAGATTAAGACTGATAAATATGTTACATTTCTCGAATCAAAAGCATTAACACCTTATTTTTTAAAAACAGAGATCATGCCTGATTATTATCTTATGTTTTATCCTGAAAAAAGTAAATCCAATTCTTTTCAGAATGTTATTTTTCAATCATTTCTTGCAGATATTGATCTTTCAGGTCTCATTAAAGAAGAATATTTAGAAGAATATAATTATCTTAAAAATAATTTTAATAAATATTTCGAGTCTTATCGTCCATGGAAGAGTCTTCATAAGAAATATAGAATTAAGCCGAATATATATTTGAAAAATTCTCCTTTTGATCTGCTATATAAATTAAAGGAGATGTCTATTATTACATATCTAACACCTTTTAATGCATGTGAAGATCATTATAATTATTCCAATAAGTTATATAAATATGATATGGAAAAAGGCAAGAAAAAGTTTGATCTTGAAGATTATTTTTTACCTGTTGAAAAGAATGGAATGCTTTTTATAAAAGATTACAGTTTTTTAAATTCGTCAGCTATTGCTTTATTTCCGATTTTAAAATATATGGGCTTTCAAAAAGTATATTTTATAGGAATGGATATGTCCATGATGGGAAGTTTTGAATATGCCTCAAATTTTACTTTTCGTTCCATGCGTCATTTTGGGAAATTTTTTAATAATGCTACAAAAGCTTTCAGTGCCAGTTTTAAAAAAAACAGGAAGAAGTTTATGCGTCCGCCGTATGAATTTAAAAATCAGGGGAAGATTTTTAAATATGATAAAATGGAATTTATCAATATTTTTGAACCATTTAAATATGCACTACCAGTAAGAGGGATCAAAAATATAACTTTTAAAGAATTTTTAAATGAATGATGATTTATATGATTTTTTGTAGATTGTATTGATATCATTAAAATGATATGGAGAAATAATTGAAAGTATTAATAATTAATATCAGCTTAAGGCCGGATAGTGAGAAAATACTTTTCCCAATCGGGTTAGGCTATATTGCAACTGCTGTTTATAATGCAGGGTTTGAACTTGAGATTTTGGATCTGGATGCTTTACGGATATCTGACGACAAGGTGGAAGAGCGTATTAAGAAAATGGATTTTGATGTTGTTGCCATGGGCGTGATTGTAACAGGATATAAATATATTAAAAAGCTTTGCGCTGTTATAAAAAAATATAAGGATGTTCCTATCATTATTGGTAATTCCGTAGCCACATCTATCCCTGAAATATTAATAGAAAAGACGCAAGCTGATATTGGTGTAATGCATGAGGGTGATATTACAATTGTAGAGCTATTGCATGCTATTGAGAATAAAACACCTCTTGAAAATGCAAAAGGGATCTTTTTTAGAAGGAATAATAAAATTATTTTTTCCCTACAGCGAGATTTAATTCAGGATATTGATACACTCCCTATGATAAATTATGAGCTTTTCGATATGAAAGTTTATCTTGATAGATGTCGTTACAATGTTACTGAACCTTATCCTATGGATTTTGACAGGATCAGGGCATTTCCGATCAATACAGCCAGAGGATGCCCCTATAATTGCACATTCTGCTATCATGTGTTCAAAAACAAGAAATATAGATATCGTTCTGTTGAAAATATGGGAAAGGAGATAATATATTTAAAAAAGAAATATGGCATTAATTATGTACAGTTCTATGATGAATTATCTCTCTTTTCAAAACAGCGAGTTCGTGAAATTGCTGATTTTTTTATTGATAATAATATAGATGTCTTCTGGACCGCAGACTGCAGAGCTGGATTGTTTGGAAAAGATGATCTTGATTTAAAACTTGCTAAAAAATTACATAAAGCCGGATGTTTGTGCCTGGGGTATTCCCTGGAATCAGGAGATGAAAATATTTTATTATCCATGAATAAGCATATGAGTGTTGAAGATTTTATAGTTCAAACTAATGTATTACAAGAAGCAGGTATAGTACCTACTACAAGTCTTGTGATCGGATTTCCTGAAGAAACACCGGAGACTCTTAAAAAAACTTTTAATGTATGTTATCAGGCAGATATATACCCCAGTACAGGTTATTTGCTTCCTCAACCCGGTACACCAATTTATGAATATGCTGTTAAATCAGGTAAAATAAGTAATGAAGAGGAATATATTTTAAAGATGAATGACAGGCAGGATTTTACGATCAACCTTACACAAATGAGTCAAAAAGAAATAGAAGATATAGTTAACGAAAATTTGATAAAAATTTCTGAAAAATTAAAACTTAATTTAAAAAAAGAGAGTTTAATTAAGACAGGACATTATAAACAGGCTAAAAAGCAGTAACATTAAGCATATATATGTATATACTTTTTAAATCAATAAATTTATTAATAGAGATTTTCAGGAGTTTTTAAATGAGTGTGCCAAGATAAATTTATAGTTTCTTGCTGGTTAAAGTCCAGTATGGGT
>CBDVEP010000025.1:0-25125 GCA_965373035.1 uncultured bacterium | reverse complement strand
ATGAAAGGTGGACTTTATCAGAGTATATGGGGTGGAATTTATGTGAGCAGTGTAGGTCTGTTTCTACATTCTTTTTTTAACAAATCTATAACCTGATTAATTAAATTATTCGCATTAAAAAATTGAAAAAATTGGCAGTTTTTAGTATTTGACATAATTAGTATATCGGTTTATTTAAAATTTATTCAAAATATTTTAAAATTAATTATATTATACCGCAAAAACACAATTACATCTATTTTTTTTAACAATTAAATAATATAGGTTAAATTTGGAATCAGTAATTCCAATTTGAGGCGCAAAATGGAATCATATATTCCACGTTTATTTAATATACCAAAACAAAGCTTCTTCTTGTTTGGGATTTGTCGTAGTACTGGACTATGCTAATAATAAATCAATTCTTTTATATCGAAGAGAAGAAAAACATGTAGAATTAAAAAAATTTAAAATTTTTTAAAATTTATTGAAGTTTTTTTTGTATATAATACATTAGAGGTGAAAAATGGAAAATATAGAATCAAAATTATTTAATAATGATGTTTTATTTACAATTGAAGAAGCTAGCAAATGGGCATGTAATTATTTAAAGAGAGATATATCAGAATCAAATATTTCTTATTTAATACAATATGGAAAAATTAAAAAAATCTCAGATAATGGAACCACTCAAGTTTCCAAAAACGATTTAATTAATTATTATAAATCATATCGTTGGAAAAGAGAATTAAATTGGAAAAAAAAATTAGGGTCAGACATAAACTGGACATTATCTTTTGATTATCTAAGAGAAAAAGATACTACAAAACATGTTCATAGGCTCCATCCTTATAAAGGTAAATTTATTCCGCAATTAGTAGAATATTTTTTAGATGACCATATTAATAATTTTAAAAAGGAAATTTTTTTTAATAAAGGTGATATAATTTTAGATCCATTCTGTGGAAGCGGCACTACAATGGTTCAGGCAAATGAATTAGGAATGAATTGTATAGGTATAGATGTTTCAGCTTTTAATGCATTTTTATCAAATGCAAAGATTTTTAAATATGATTTAATTGATGTATATAAAGAAACTAAAAATATCACATCTAAGTTAAATAAATTTGCAATGAAATTAAAAATTCCAATTTTTGAACAAGAATTATTAAATGAATTATACGAGTTTAATAATAAATATTTCCCTTCACCTGATTTTAAATATAAAGTTATTAGAAATAAAATAAATGAAAATGAATACGGACTTAAAAAATCAGAAAATTTTTTACCTGTTTATCAAAAATTAATTAAAAAACATCAAATTAAATTAAAACAATTAAAAGATAAAACATTTTTATATAAATGGTATATACAAAATACAAGGAATGAAATAGAATATGCTTTTAAATTACTAAAACAAGTAAAAAACACATATACAAAAATAATATTAAGTATTATATTAAGCAGAGCCATTCGCTCATGTCGTGCAACTACACATTCAGATTTAGCGACTTTAAAAAAGCCTCAATTTACAAGTTATTACTGTGTAAAACATAAAAAAATATGCAAACCCTTATTTTCTATAAGAGGCAAATGGGAAACTTACAGTAAAGATACACTAAAAAGACTTTCTGAATTTGTAAAATTAAGAACAGATACTTTTCAAAGATGTTTAGCAGGTGACTCCAGATCAATTGATATATTTGTAGAGTTAGAAAAAAAGAATAAAAAATTTGCTGCATTAGTAAAAAAGAAAAAAATTAATGGAATTTTTTCTTCACCGCCTTATGTTGGGCTAATAAATTATCATGAACAACATGCTTCTGCATATAATTTATTTGGATTTAAAAGAAAAGATAAACTAGAAATAGGGCCGCTCTTTAATGGACAAGGGAAAGCTGCAAGGGATTTATATATTAAAGGAATTGCAAATGTCTTAAATAACTGCAAAAAATATTTAATTGATGACTTTAATATCTTTCTGGTTGCTAATGATAAATATAACTTGTATCCTACTATTGCTGAAAAAGCTGATATGCAAATTATTAACCAATACAAAAGACCGGTTTTAAATAGAACTGAAAGAGGTAAAGGAGCATTTTCTGAAATCATCTTTCATTTAAAGAATAAATAATCTAAAAAATTCAAATTAAGCAGTATAATTATTAAATAGAATTATTATGAGTTTATCAAATTCTAAAAAAGAAAAAATCAAATCTATTCTAAAAGAAAGTTTAAGAAAAAAATTTAAAAATTATAATCCTGAAACAAAACACATGCCTTTTCATACAAGGCTTTTAGGAAAAGATCGGATTGCATTATTTTCTTTTATTCAATCTTTAAACACAACATTTGGTACTTCTATCTATGAACCGGTGGCTATTGCTTTAGCTGAAGATAGATTTAAAAAAGCCAGCAATCAGGTAAAACCACATCAATTTATTAGTGAAAAAGCTCATATTCAAATACAAAAAATTATTAATGGATTAAATACAGCAAGTAAAGAACCAGACAAACTTGATGAAATAGAATCAATTCGTAAAGTTTGTCAATCAGGAAATATAAACAAAGTAAAATTAACAAAAGTTGATATATGGCTTGAAAATCATAATAATGTTAACTATTTAATAGACATGAAAACGGTTAAGCCTAATATTGGAGAATTTAAAGGATTTAAAAGGACTTTATTAGAATGGGTAGCTGCTGAATTAGCAGATAATTCGAAAATAAAGATCAAGTCCATGTTAGCAATACCCTATAATCCCTATGAACCAGAACCATATAATAGATGGACAATGAAAGGCATGTTTGATCTAAAACAAGAAATTTTAGTTGGTAAAGAACTTTGGGATTTTATAGGTGGTAAAGGAACTTATGAAGAACTTTTAGACTGTTTTGAAAAAGTAGGCATAGAACTTCGTCCTGAAATAGATGCTCATTTTAAAAAATATCAATGATTTAAAAAATAAAATATAATCAAATTTCAAAAGAGGAGCTTAACATAAACACTATAAAAATAAATTTAATAAATAAATTTCATATCAGTATCTACTGGGTAAATAGCATTATCATAGGTGTACATTCACAATATCCACATCATCCAGATATATTTAAGAATATATACTTTAAAAATCTATTTATAATGTGACCACATTCGAATAATTTTTATAATTTTTAAATCATCATAGATTTGATATACTAAACGATGTTGGAAATTAATTCTTCTGGAATATGCTCCAATTAAATCACCTACTAATTTTTCAAATGGTGTATTTGTTTGGTAAGGATTTTTTTCTAATATTGTTAATAAATTAGAAACTTTAGGTTTTAAATTAGAAGATGCTATCTTTTTTGAATCTTTCTGAGCTTGTTTAGTATAAACAATTTTCCAGCTCACCAATCAGGGTCCTCTGAACATTCTTCAATAGGAGTTTCTAACCCTTCTTTAATTGATTCACGCATTCCTGGTATTGATAAAAGATATAATGTTTCCTGAATTGATTTCCAATCTTCTTCTGATATCAAGACTGCTGAACTTCGTTTCCCCTTAATATGAATTTCTTCATGTGAATTAGCTATTTTGTCTAATAACTTATACAAACTTGCACGTGCTTTAGTTACTGTAATATTTGTCATTTAAAAGCCTCCATATAATACGTTTTAACGTACGTATATAATATATCACAACAAGTTTTATTGTCAAATTTATTTTAAATTTTTATTTAAAACAAGGTATATGCCGGGGACCCAATCGATACTGAATACATAGTATATGAATTTAAAAAGAGAATTCAAGCAAAAAAAATATTGTATAGGTTTCGTTGCATAAATTATCTTCAATATGCTTTTTTATTTTTCTGATTACATTATTTTTAAATTCCTCTTCATATTCTAATTCCATTGTATAATTGTAATTGATTTTTAATCCTATCGGTTTTAGGTTTATCTCCCATATTTTATTAAATCATCCTAATACATAAATTTGTACTTTCAAATCGATTTGTTTTGTTAAATAAAGTTCTGCAATCAATACAATAGTTGTTTTTTTTATTTCCATAAACATTTTTATAATTAAATTAGTGTTTAAATAAAACTTGTTGGGCAAAATATTCTTTAATTCTCTTATTAGCTAATGTAACATATTTTTTATCATTATCATATCCAATATAATATCTTTCTATTTTTTTTGCTGCTATACAAGTGGTACCACTTCCACAGAAAGGATCGAGAACAATATTATCCTTATAAGTGTAAAGCTGAATTAATCTATATGGCAGCTCAATTGGGAAAGGAGCTGGATGACCAATTTTTTTTGCTGATTCAGTTTGAAATGTCCAGATACTTTTAGTATATTCTAAAAATTCTTCTTTGGTTATTGTGCTTTGTTTATCTGATTTACGGTTAAAACTACCTTTAGAAAAAATTAAAATATATTCATGAATATCTCTAAGTGTTGGATTATTAGCTGACATCCATGAGCCCCAGGCACAAGAGCCGCCACTACTGGCACCTTTATCCCAAATTATTTCTCCTCTCATTAAATATCCAATTTCTAACATAATTTGATTGATATAACTTGTTAATGGCAAATAGGGTTTTCGTCCTAAATTTGCTACATTTATACAAATTCGTCCGCCAGGGACTAAAACTCTATATGTTTCTGTAAAAACGTTTTTTAAAAGTTTAAGATATTTTTGCAAGGTGAGATTTTCATCGTATTCTTTAGTTACATTATATGGTGGGGAAGTAACCATAAGGTGAATACTATTATCTGGAAATTCTGACATGTTTTCACTACTTTTACAATAAATTTTATTTAATTTTTCAATATTAATATTATTTTCTTTGTATTCAATGTCAGTTTGTTTATTTATATGAGAATATAAATTACTGTTATAAAATTTAGATGAATCATGCCCATATCTGCCGGATATTCCAAACGAACTAGTTTCAGTATTAATACTTTTTTTAATTTGATTACTCATTAATTAATCCTTTTTTATTAATGAAAGAAATTTTTCTGTAAATTTTCCTATTAAAGAGTTTCTACTTTGAAGAGTACTTTTTTTACCTTTATAATTTTTTGGCCAATACGCAAAATATTTGTCACTTTCTGTTATATAAAATAATTGTTCTGGTGAAACAAAAGTCCTTGATTCAGTAAAGAATTTTTTTTCAATATCCTTATTCCATAGATTATTCATATTTTTAAATAATTTAATCAATTTAATTATCTCCAATATATTATATACAAAAATAAATTCAAATTTTTTTAATATTTTTTTTAAAAAAAGGCTTGGAACAGACATATTTAAAATAATACCGTCTTTTATCTTTGCTCTGCCCGTTATTCAGCATTTCCCCTATATAACGGCTCCCACAGTCCCCACAGAAGATTAATCCGCTAATTTTTTGAATTCATCTCTATCAGAAGAAGAACCGGAAACAGCTTTATCAATGAATTTAACAGGATAAATTGTCCAATCCTGCTTTTTGCAGAAAGCCTCCATTTCCGAAAGTTGGGCTTCAATGGAATAATTGTCTTGATTCTCGGAAGAATATCTGGCGTAAAACACAACCTTTTTCATAATGATAAATCTCCTCGCCTTTTTCCGCAAATCTTGATTACTATTTGTGCTATCGCACAAATTCCCCCTCTTTCTTTTTTCTTTATTTTATCTAAAAACTTCTTGACTTTAAAATTAAATATTGATATAATAAAAGTGTAAAACATTCCATAGGATTGAATATTTTGCAGAAAAAATATAACAATTTTGAAATTTATGGTGGAATCTCTAAAAATAACAGAAGATTACTAGACCTTTTAAACCTAAAATTAAAAAAACCATTTAAAATTGATGATGCTGTTAAAATATTAGAGATTAGTTATACTAAAACAAGCCGTCTTTTAGCATATTGGGCATCAAGAGGATGGTTATCAAGAATTCGAAAAGGTCTTTATATAACAGTCCCATTAGGAGCAGTTAATCCAGCTGAAAGAAAAGAAGATCCATGGATAATTGCCTCTAATGTTTTCTCTCCATGCTATGTTGGTGGATGGAGTGCATGTGAACATTGGGGATTAACAGATCAAATCTTTAAAGATATAGTGGTTTTTACTTCTAATAAAGTCAGAAATAAAAAAATGATAATTCAAGATACTGTATATATTATAAAATCAATTCAAGATATAAAAATATTTGGAACTAATAATGTATGGAGACAACAAATAAAAGTTAAAGTGTCCGATCCTTCTCGTACAATTGTAGATATTTTAAATGATCCTTCTATTGGAGGAGGAATGCGACATATAATAGATATTATCAGACAATATTTTAATAGTAAACACAAGGATAATATTAAGCTTCTTTCATATATTAAACAAATTAATAATCGTACTATTTATAAACGTCTTGGATATATTATTGAGCTTTTAAATTTTGATTTACCTAGTGTTATTGAAATTTGTAAATCAAATATAAGTAAAGGATATTCTGTTCTTGATCCAACAATATCTAAAAAAGGAAATATTGTACGTCGATGGAATTTAAGAGTTAATATTTCAACAGAAATAAATAAATAAAAATATGATCACTCATGAAGATATTAAAAATTTAGTTACTGAATGGTCTTTACGGGAAGATATTATAGAAAAAGATTATGTTTTGGGTTGGATATTATGGGGGATTGGGTCAGATCCTGATATCGGGAATAACTGGATTTTTAAAGGAGGAACTTGTATAAAAAAATGCTATATTGAAACATATCGTTTTTCCGAAGATTTAGATTTTACAGTTCTGCCAGGTGGTCTAATTAAACCAGATGATATAAGACCAATCATTAATAGAATATTAGAAAAAGTTGAAGAAGAATCTGGAATTAATTTATCTATAGCAGAACCAAAATTTAAAGAAAGAAGTTCACCATTATCTATTGAAGGGCGTATTTATTATAAAGGACCAAGGAATACTCCTTCCCCAGCTAGCATTAAATTAGATTTAAACGGTTCTGAAAATATAATTTGTCCTTCTGTATTACGGAAAATCTCTCATCCTTATGATGATAAACTTCTTAATCCAGCTCATGTAAGATGTTATTCATTTGAAGAAGTTTTTGCAGAAAAAATACGAGCGATGGGCGAAAGAAGTCGTCCAAGAGATTTATATGATATTATTAACCTTTTTAGGAGAAAAGATCTACAAGCACAACCAAAATTAATAAAAGATGTTTTAATTAAAAAATGTGAAACAAAAGAAGTTCCTATTCCATCTTTTATCTCAATAAAAAATTCTCCTTATTTGGATGAATTAAAGAGTGAATGGAAAAATATGTTAAGCCATCAATTACAAGTTTTACCACCTTTTGAACAATTTTGGGAAGAATTACTTTTATTATTTAATTGGTTAGAAGGCATTTTTTCACCTGAAAGTTTAGAATCAATACCAATAGATCAAAATGAGGATACGATGTGGTATCCCCCACCAATTATATGGAATTGGGGAATGCAGGTTCCATTAGAATCAATTCGTTTTGCAGCAATTAATCACTTATGTATAGAACTAGGTTATAATAATAGTAAAAGAATTGTCGAGCCTTATTCTCTTCGACGAACAAAGGCTGGCAATTATATTTTACATACCATTAGAATAAGTAATCAAGAACATAGAGCATATCGTATAGAGCGTATTCAATCTATAAAAGTAATTAATAAACCTTTTAAACCAAAATATCAAATAGAATTTGCTTCTACAGGTATAATAACTGCTTCACAAACAACAAATAAACCAAAATCCATCAGAAGACCTAATAGAGGTTCGCCAGTAAGATTAAAATATTCATCAAGTTATAAGCCAAAATATATTTATGAATGTCCTTACTGTAACAAAAAATTTACTAAAACGAAACATAATCCAAAACTAAATAACCATAAAGATAAAAACGGTTATAATTGTCCTGGAAGAATAGGTTATTTTATAGAAACGCGTATAGATTAACATAAAAAAAAAATTTAAAAGTAATACTATGGAAAATAAAAACTTAATATTAATTGAATTAATAAATAATTTTAAAGCTAATATCAAGCAATATAAAAGTCCTATCTATGATGAAGCAAATACACGTGTTGATTATATTGATAAATTTTTCGAACTTTTTCTATGGAAGAATGGGTGGAAAAATTATTGGGAAAAGATTACATATATAATAATTATACAACTTTTGAAGGAAAATCAATTCCAAAAAATTATTATGGTGATGGCTTTGTTAAATATCCATATATACATTGATACATATAATTGTCGTTCATCATCATCATAGGATGTATCAGATATAGTTTGTACGATAGCACAAATAGAAGACAAGCCTTTTGGAAAAGACGAGGATAGTTATTTATGGGCAACAAACCCATAAAGACCAGGTACCCTCATGCCAAAACAGAATATATATTACTCGTTATAATATTTTTCTGCATCAGTGACTAATTCATTCATTAATTTATTAACAGTTGTCATCTCATTAACTCTATAAACATTATGTCCAGCAAAAGCGAATCCTTCCTTAAAATTACCTTTAGCGGAATCTATAAGTACTCTGGCAATACAATATGGTACTTCATTAGGTTTACAAGTTATTAAACAATGATAAGGACAGGAAAATTTTATTTTTTTACCACTTTCAATAATATTTTTTACAAAATCGTTTCTTATAACTCTTCCGGGTAATTGCACAGGACTGTTTATTATTACAATATCTTCTTCTTTAGCATCAAGAAAAACCTGTTTGAATACAGGAGAAACATCGCATTCTTCTGTAACAACAAATCTTGTTCCCAATTGAACTCCTGCCGCTCCTAATTCCAGCATTTTCGCAATATCTTTTCCATTAAATATTCCACCAGCAGCAATTACAGGGATTTTTTTATTATTCTCTTCCTCTATATCTTTTAAAACATCTATAACCTCTTTAACAATTTTTCCTAAAGGATCACCAGTTTTATTTTTTACCTGGTCAAAAGAAAATCCCAGATGTCCTCCTGCAAGAATACCTTCCACGATAAAAGCATCAGGAAGAATTGAATATCTTTGCAGCCATTTATTAGCAATTATTTTTGCAGCTCGTGCAGAAGAAACAATAGGTATAAGTTTAACATTACTTCCCTTAGTATATTCTGGAAGCATAAATGGTAGTCCAGCTCCTGAAACAATAATATCTGCACCTGCTTCAATACAGGCTTTTACTAAATGTTCATAATCTGTTTGGGCAACTAAAATGTTAACAGCAATAATACCGTTATTTGATAATTTTTTAGCTCTTTTTATCTCTTCAATCAATGCTTTTGAATTGTGATATGCAAATTCTGCTTTTGGTTTTCCTTCAAAAGGTCCTATACCTACACTGGATATTGTTCCTAATCCACCCTCATTTGTAACTGCTGAAGCAAGCCCAGCTTTAGAAACGCGTACCCCCATACCTCCCTGAACTATAGGTATATTTATTTCTAAATCAGCGATTTTTAATATTGGTAATTTCATTTACGATTTCCTCTTTAATTTTTTATTATAATGTATCTACTTCATTATTTATATAAAAACAATCTGCCGGGGACGGGACTTGAACCCGTACAGGATTTCTCCCACATGGCCCTCAACCATGCGTGTCTACCAGTTCCACCACCCCGGCTGTTAGGATTAGATAATTATAGTTTTTTAATTATATTTGTCAATAAAAATATGGGGAAAGAAAAAATTCTTGCCAAATAAAATATTGTTATTATATTTATATTGAAGTCGATAATTGTATTAAATTAGAAATGAGGAACCATTATGAAATGTGACATATGTAAAGAAAATGAAGCAAGTATTCATATTCAGGAAGTTATAAATAACAATATTAAAACTCTCCATATATGTGATAATTGTGCAAAAACTTATGGATTTAAAAATGGATTAATGAATATCGGGTTTAACTTAATGGACTTTTTTGAAAAATTTGATCCTTTTAATTCAAAGGAACCCTTTAAAGGGCCCTTTGAAAATGAACATAACTTCAAACAGAAAAAAACATTAATTGAAGATGAAAATATTATTAAATGTTCACAATGCGGTTTATCATATGATGAATTTCTTGAAAAAGGAAAATTCGGATGTGCATTCTGCTATACTGCTTTTAAAGAACAAATCAAACCAATTATTAGAAGGATCCATGGTAAAGTATATCACAAAGGTAAAGTCCCGAAAAAATACAAAAAAACATTAAAATTAATGCAGGATTTAAAAATATTAAACAGCAGGCTTAGATCATCTGTTAAAAAAGAAGATTTCGAGAAAGCTGCTGAGATTCGTGATAAAATAAAACAACTAACCAAAAAAACGGTAAATGAATATGCTTGAATTTGATATAAAAGAAAAATCAATTCCTAAATGGCTTATTAATAAAGAAAAATCGCCAAATATTATAATAAGTTCCAGAGCCCGAATAGCAAGAAATATAAAGGGATTCCCCTATCTTTATAAATCAAATAATGAAACTCAAAAAAAAATACTGGAACTTATTAATAAAACTACTAAAATAAGCAATTTAACTTCAAATGCATTAATTTATGTAAAATTAAGTTCACAATCAGTTAAATTTAAAAAATTTCTAAAAGAACGATTTTTAATTACAGATTACTTGTTAAAAGGAGATAATAAAGAAATCATATTTGATAAAGACGAACTGGTTAACATAATGGTCAATGAAGAAGACCACTTAAGAATCCAGGTTATATATTCTGACTTAAATATAAAAAAGGCTTATAATAAAATTTTAAATATTGAAAAAGAAATGGAAAAGTATATTGATTTTGATTTTGATATAGAATTTGGATACTTAACAACCTGTCCAACTAATGTTGGAACAGGTCTCAGGGTATCAGCTATGCTTCATTTACCTGCTTTAGCTTATACTCATAAAATAAAAGAGATTAATGATAATTTAATTGAATCAGGTTTTGCTATCAGGGGTTTTTATGGTGAGGGAACAAAGTTTTTGGGTGACTTATTCCAGGTTTCCAACCAGTTCTCATTAGGTATATGTGAAGAGGAGATAATCCAGAAAGTTGAAAATGTAGTACTGGAAATTGAAAAATTAGAAATTAAAGAAAGAAAAAAATTAATAAAAAATAAAAATTTATATAATAGAATTATTAAAAGTCTATTTTTATTAAACAATTCTCATCACATTTCATTGGAAGATGGAATGTCTCATCTTTCATTGATAAAATTCGGGGAATGGATGAATTATATTAACATTCCTGACAAGCAGGATTTTAATAAATTATTAATTTTAATCCAGCCCATGCATTTAATATATTTAAACAATATTAAATCAGAAAAGATTGATTATGTCTATGAAAATAAATTAAGAGCTGATTTCATTAAAAAATTCTTACAAAGAGGAAAGATATGTTTGAGAAATTTACAGCAAGAGCACAGCAGATTATAAAAATATTCGCACAGGAGGAAGCTAAAAGATTAAATCACGACATTATACAGGTTGAACATGTTTTTTTAGGATTACTTCGGGAAGGAGAAGGTCTTGCTGCAAGGATTTTAATTAATCTTGGGCTTGATCTTGACCTGCTTCAAGAGGAGATTGAAAATTTATTACCAAAGGGGAAAAACACTCTCCTTATTGGTGATATCCCTTTAAGTGACAATGCAAAAAAAATCCTTAAACTTGCACAGGATGAATCAAGACAGCTTGGACATACTTATGTAGGAACAGAACATTTACTTCTGGGAATTATTTATCAAAATAATAATTATGTTGTTGAAATATTGTTAAGTGAAGGAGTGGACATTGAATTAGTTAAAGAAGAAATTTTCCATATTTTAGGGGAAAGCTACCAGGAAACAACAACAAAGAAAAAGAAAAAACGAACCCCTATACTTGACAAATACAGTAAAGATCTGACAAAATTAGCACAGGAAGACAAGATCGATCCTGTTATAGGCAGGGAGAATGAGATACATAGGATTATTCATATTTTAAGCAGAAGGACTAAAAATAATCCTGTTTTAGTTGGAGAACCTGGTGTTGGAAAGACTGCTATTGTGGAAGGACTGGCTAAAAGAATAATTGACAAACAAATACCGGATGATTTAATCAATAAACGAGTTGTTGCCCTGGATTTAACAGGTATTGTAGCTGGCACAAAATACAGGGGTGAATTTGAAGAACGAATTAAAAATATTATAACAGAACTTGTAAAGTCTGATGATATTATACTTTTTATTGATGAATTACATACTCTTATTGGGGCAGGCGGTGCTGAGGGGGCACTTGATGCAGCTAATATTTTAAAACCAGCTTTAGCAAAGGGAGAAATCAGATGTATCGGAGCAACCACATTAGAAGAGTATAAAAAATACATTGAAAAAGATTCTGCTCTTGAAAGAAGATTTCAAATGATTACTATTGATGAGCCCACTGTTGAACAAACAATTGATATCCTAAAAGGCTTAAAGGAAAAATATGAACAATTTCATAAAGTAAAATATACTGATGAGGCACTTACTATAGCTTCACAATTATCCTTCAGGTATATTTCAGACAGGTTTCTTCCGGATAAAGCTATTGACCTTATTGATGAAGCAGGAGCAAAAGTAAAAATAAAAAAAATTGCTAAACCAGTTAAATTAAAAGAATTGGAATTAAAAATTTCTAAATTAAATCAAGAGAAAAATAACCATGTTGATAAACAATTATATGAATTAGCAAGTGAAAAGCGCGATAATATAAAAAGAATGCAGTTAATGTATAATAAGTTTAAAGAAGAATGGGAGCAGTTATTAAAGGAGAAGCAAATAACTGTAGATTCAGATGATATTTATGAAATCATTTCCAAATGGACAGGCATCCCAATTTCAAAAATTGCTGAAACAGAAAAAGAAAAATTATTAAAAATGGAAAAGGAGTTAAAGAAAAGAATCATTGGTCAAAATGAAGCTATTAACTGTGTTTCAAATGCTGTTCGAAGGGGAAGGACAAACATTTCTGACCCTAATAAACCAATAGGTTCATTTATTTTCCTTGGACCAAGCGGAGTTGGCAAAACACAACTTGCAAAATCTTTATCTCAATTTTTATTTGGAGATGAAAAATCTTTAATACGGCTTGATATGAGTGATTTTATGGAAAAGCATAGTATATCCAGACTGATTGGAGCTCCGCCAGGATATGTAGGATATGAAGAAGGAGGACTGTTAACTGAAAAAATCAGGAGAAAACCTTTTTCTGTTGTACTTTTTGATGAAATTGAAAAAGCTCATCCGGATATATTTAACATTTTGCTTCAGATCCTTGAGGAAGGACAATTAAGCGACAATCTTGGTCATGTTGTTAATTTTAAAAATACAATTATTATTATGACATCTAATATCGGGGCAAAGCATCTTGATAAAGATTTTAATATGGGATTTGATTCTAAGAAAAAAAATATAGATGAACATTACAAAGAACTTAAAGACCATATACAAAAAGAGATGAAAAAACTATTTAGACCTGAATTTTTAAATAGAGTTAATGAAACAGTTATTTTTAAACCATTAAGTGAAAAATCCCTTATAAAAATCATTGACATTTTAATAGATGAAGTAGAAAAACGCTTAAAACAGTATAAGCTAAAACTAAATTTAAATATAGAAGCTAAAAAGCTTTTAATTAAAAAAGGCTTTAATAAATCTTATGGTGCCAGACCACTGAAGAGAGAGATACAAAAAAATATTGAGGATATGTTAGCTGAAAAAATATTAAAAAACAAGATGAAACAAGACTCAACAATCCATATAACTGTTAATAAGGAAAAAATACATTTTGAATTGCCATAAGGTCTTCATCTTACTTTTATTATTTAATTTTATTCTTCCGAATCTTCTCTTTACACAAATTGATAACAGTTATAATAACAGCATTGATTTATTTAATAATAAATTATATTCTACTGCCCATCAAAAATTCCTTTCTTTAATTGATTCTTCACAAAACATAAAAACAGTTGAAGATTCTTATTATTATGCTGCCCTATGTTCTTATTATTTAAAAAATTATTATAATGCAATGTCTGAATTCACTTCTTTATTAATTAATTTTCCCAATACAAAACATTATAAAAACACTAAAAAATATACTGCTTTTTCATATTTTTATTCTAAAAACTATGTTTATTCTATTAAAAATCTTAAAAACTATTTAAGAGAATTTCCTGGTGAAAAAAATGATAATTCCATCCAGCTCTTTATAGCTTATGCGTATTTTTATATGGAATATTATGATAAAGCACTTCATTTATTTCAGAAGCTTTTAAAGATTAAATCAATTGATGATTTTACAAAATATAAAATTATTTTTTATATAGGACAGATCCATTTTTATAATAAAAATTATATAAAAGCTTTAAAAAAATTTAATATTGTTACTTTAAAATGTAAAAGCTCCTCACTTAAAAATTATTCTTTATTTTTTACTGGAATGATAAATTTTTATCTTAAAAAAAATGAAACTTCAATTCGAAATTTCAAACTGTTATCTACAGGAAAAAAAATAAATGAGGATTTAGCAGCTCTTTCTGAGCTTTTTATAAATATTCAGAATAACAATTTAACACAACCTCTCTTATATAATATTATAAATAAAAATAAACAAAGTAAAGAATTATTAAATTTTGCTTATTTAAATCTTTCTTCTCTTTATATTAAAAACAATGACTTAAACAAGGCTAAATCTATCCTTGAAGAAGGATTAAGCCTGAATTTTATGCAGGATTATTATTTTCACTTTTTATCGCAATTGTATATTTTAAAGCAGGATTATGAGGATGCAGAAAAATTATTAAAAAAAATTATTAATGATTATCCGCAATCCCCTTTTTCAGTTGAATCACTTTATAATCTTGGAATGATCAACCTGAAAAAAGGAAACACAATTACTGCTTTAAAATATTTTTACCAGGTAAGCAGTAAATCATTACCAAAAGATTTATTTATTCGAAACTCTTTTCAATTAGGAAAAATCAAATATAAAAATAAAAACTTTAAAAAAGCCAAAGAATATTTTTTATCCATTATAAAGCCTGAAAACAAAAACTCATTATTTTTCCGCAATTCTTTACTTTACGTAAGCGATATATTAATTCAAAATAAAAAATATAATGAAAACAGAAAACTTCTTATAAAATATATTGATAAATCAAATGACCATGATATCAATTATAGATTAGCTTTATCTTATTATAATAATAAAAAATATAAAAAAGCTCTTCATTTAATAAATAAAATTTTAACACATTCAGATGATATGGAATTAAATTATAAAACATTAATAATCTTAATAAATATTGGGGAAATCTTATCAGATGATGTACTTCTGACAAAATATTTATTTAAATTCCGTGATAATAAATATCTCTCAGAAAGCCGGTATATTGATTACATTATTAAATTATGTATAATAAATTATAAGAATAAAAATTATAAAAAAGCAATCCGAAATCTATTATACAGTATAACACTTGACAGTAATTTAAAGCAGAAAAAAAAAATTTATTTTAATTTATATAAAAATTATAAAGCATTAAACTTAAAAGAAAAAGCTATTAAAACATTGTCAACCTTGATTAACATGGAGGATGATGAAGAGCAAATTAAATATTACCTTAAAGTTAAGGAAGAACTATCTGATGAAGATTAGTATTGTTTTAATTTTTTTATTAACAGCTAATAATCTCTTTACTCAAACAAATTCAATAAATGATTTTTATTTTAAAGATGTAAATACACTTTCACTTATCACAAATTATTACCATCAATCAGAATACAGGATTATTAAAAAAGAAAAACAAGCCTTTGCAGGAAAAATATCAAGAGCAGAAATTTTATATGGAAAATTTGAAAATATTGATGCCAACATATTAATTGCAAGAGAGACTGAAAATATTGATTATATTATT
The DNA here is from genome assembly GCA_965373035.1 of uncultured bacterium. Classification (GTDB taxonomy): domain Bacteria; phylum Spirochaetota; class JAHITG01; order JAHITG01; family JAHITG01; genus CBDVEP01. The sequence continues at coordinate 9,161 of CBDVEP010000025.1, read as the reverse complement.
AATTATAATCGATTTAAAATTGACAGTTATGAAGCTGGAGGGAAAAAAATATACAATTCTTCCTATGGATATGATCATTTAAAATCAAGTTTAAATCTTTTAAAAGATAGTGATTATTTAATGACCTTAAATTTTGACTACCGGTATGGATTAAACGGCATGCATAATAATACTAATTACAATAATCAAATTAAAAGGACATTAATATTCTCCCCTGAATTTAATTATTTCTTTTCTGAGAAATCTTATTTTGACTTTAAATTTTTATTTTCTGATTTAAAATTAGAATTTGAAAGCCCTCAAAATAATCTTAAAAATCAATACTCCTTTTTTCAAACTAAAATAAAGTATAAACGGATATGGTCTTCCATTAATTCTTTTTATTTTGAATTTTTTAGTATTCTGGATTCACTTAAAATTAATAATACTTATAATAATAATTTTGCTTATTTTAAACTTTCAGATAAATTTGCTTTTTCTAAAAAATTCACAATTAACCTTGGTCTTAAATTCAATGTAAATAAAAATTATCCATTTGTCATATCTCCATCAGCAAACTTATTCTTTATTTTTAAACATTTTAATATACAGACAGGGTATAAACATAATTATGATTACCTTAATTTTTATAATCACATAAAAGAAAATAAATTCTATAAATTATCATCAGGAAATAAACCCTTTCTTATTAATGAATACTACTCTACAATTTTTATTAATATAGCTGATAATGTTACATATAATATCAACTTTTCATATAATGATGTGACTCATTTCCCTGAGACAAAAAAAGATATTGATAAAATTTTACTGCTTATGTTTAATAACAAAATAAATTATTTTCAAATAACACAGGAGATATCATTAAAAATTAATCATCATTTTCAGTTATCTTTAAATCATATACATAGACCACATCAAAAACCAGGTAAAATCTCAAATTTAATTCGTAATATTTTCTGTGTAAATCCCCAGTTGAATTATTCAATTATAAATACCGGCTTGATATTAAAATATAATGATTTAAATTATTTTATTGATAATAAAAATAATTATACTATAATTAAATCAACTATACTAATGGATATTTATTTTAAAGCTTATTTTACAAAAACATTTGGACTTAAGATGAAAATTAAAAATGTAACAAATAAAAAAATAATATTAACACCAGGATATCCTGAAGTTGAAAATATATTTAATATAGGTGTTATAGCAGAGTTTTAATTATGGATGGAAAAAAAATTAATTTAAAAACTCCAAAAAAAGCTGTCCTTAACTCTAAAACAATTTCTTTTCTTGTAACAGCTTTCCTGATTATTTTACTAGTCTTTTTATTATATCTTTATTTTAATTATTATTTCTTTGGAGGAAGAATCACTAATTATGTTGAGAAAAAGAAACTTATCTCACTTTTATTTCTGGGGCTTGATGAAGCGGAAAATTACAAAAAAACTGATACAATATTTCTCAGCCTTTATAATCCTCAAACTAAAAGGTTCGGCATTGTTGCATTTCCTCGTGATTTAAAAGTAGAAGTAGAGGATAAAATTGGACTGAAAACTCTTAAAATAAATTCTGTTTACTCTAAATACGGGATTAAAAAATTATTAAAAGTAATTAAAAAACTAACAGGAATTAATATTAAATTTTATGCAACAATGGAAATTTCAAATCTTGTTAAAATCATAGATTTAATTGGCGGAGTGGAATTATATATTGACCAGCCTATGAAGTATATTGATAAAGCAGCTAATCTATATATTGAATTACCAAAAGGAATTATTAAAAGTGATGGATTAAAAGCAATGGAATTTATCAGGTTCCGCCATGATGAAAGAGGTGATATGGGAAGGGTTGAACGCCAGTATGAATTTTTATTAAATTTAATTAAAAAAGCTGTTGTACAAAAAGATATTTTAACTAATTTAAAATTATTAAAAATTTTATACCGTTATATTGATACAAATTTAAATTTTAATGACATTATTAACTTGATTAAATTTACTTCTCATGCTGATTATAATAATTTAGAAATGACAAAGATACCTGGTAAATTTATAAATCTCTATGGTACCCGCTATATTGAGCCTGATAAAAATAAAACAATAAAAACAATCAGTCATTTCCTGAAAAAGCTCTCTTATACTACAACAGACATTATCCCTTCTAAAATAAAAGTCCAAGTCTTAAATGGAAGTGGTAAAAGGGGAGTTGCTAAAAGGATACGGGATAAACTTGTACGGAATGGATATAATGTTATAGAATTTGGTAATGCTAAATCACAGGATTACTTAAATACGCTTATCCTGGACAGGGAAGGAAATATGAATAAAGCTTTAAAAGTTGCAGGATTACTAAAATGTAACAATATTTTTCCTAAAATTAATAAATTTATCCTTATTGATGTTACAATTATTGTTGGTAAGGATTATAAGAAGTACTGGTAGAAAAATATATCAAATGATAAAAAAAATCATAAAAGAAACAGTAAAGTATCTGGACGAGAAAAAAGCAGAAAATATTATTACTCTTGATTTAAAAAAACTAACAACTATTACAGACTATTTTATTATTGCAACAGCAAATTCTGAAACCCACCTGCGAACACTTGCAGGAGAACTGGTTAAATTTTTTAAAAAAGAAAACAGGTTGCATTTAATAAATCCTTTAAATGAAAATGACAGAAGCTGGATACTTCTGGATTATCAAGATTTCATTATACACTTATTTACAGAAGAGACCCGCGAATATTACTGCCTTGAAGAATTATGGTTTGAGGCAAAAAAATATGAAAAAATATAAAAATATAAATATTGAAATTCTGGATACTAAAAACAAATATGATCTAATATGTAATCTATATAAAATATCCTCATCCACTCTTAATCTTAATCAGCTTCTTTACCGGATAATGGATTTAACTTTAAATAATTTAAATGCTGAAGTCGGAAACATTATACTTAAGGATGAACAAAAAAAATTATATTCAAAAGTTGTATTAGGTCTTCCACTTAATATTATTAAAGAGCTGCAATACAAAGATAGGAACCTTGTTAATTATATATTTAAAACAAAAAAGCCGCTTATCATTAAAGACTATAATAAAAAGGGAGGAACAACCCAAAAATTATATATAAAATCAATTTTGTGTACACCTATAAAAACAAAAAGTAAAGTGATTGGCATAATTTTTTTAATTAATAAAAATTTAAATAACAAAATTATTAATTTTAACAAAGCAGATCTGGATTTTCTTAATATCATTGTTAATAATATAACCTTTTCAATAGAGAATGCTCAACTTTATGAAGAGGTTCTGAATATAAAAAATTTTAATACAAATATCATTAATAGTATTTCTACCGGAGTGCTAACTACTAATTTAAAAGGTGATATCTTATCTATTAATGATTCAGCTAAATTCATATTTGGATTAAAATCTAATTTTAAATATATTAATAAAAATATATCCATAGTAATCTATAATCTAAATAATAAAGAAAAAATAATAGAGGCATTAAAAAGAAAAGAAAATTTATTAAATTTAGAATCATCTTTAAGATTAGAGGATGGTACTGAAAAAATACTTAATGTTTCTATTTCTGTACTAATAAGTACAAATAAGGATATTATAGGTTTTGTTCTTTCAACTGATGACATAACTGAAAAAAAGCTGTTGGAGAGACAGGTACTCAGAAAAGAACAATTAGCTGCACTTGGAGAATTATCAGCAGGTATTGCCCATGAAATTAAAAATCCTTTGACTTCTATAAAAGGCTTTTCACAAATCCTGCCAAATAAATTAGATGATAAAAAATTCTTATTAAAATTCAGTAATATTATAAAAACAGAGGTTGAAAGGTTAAATAATTTCCTGGATGACTTATTGCAATTTTCCAGGCCAAAAGGAAAAATGTGGGAAAATAAATCACTTAATTTTATTATTAACAATGTTGTTGACCTGATGCGATACCAAATTAAAAAAAAGAATATACTGCTAAAAAAGAATTTAATATTCTTACCGGATATTTATTGTGATGTGAGTCAGTTAAAACAGGTTCTTATTAATATAATTCTAAACGCTATACAGTCAATGCCGGAAGGCGGAAAAATTAATTTAAAAAATAAATTATTAATCAGAAAATCCCCGGAAAATCTTTATTATGAATATATCGCAGTATATATTACTGATAATGGCAAAGGAATATCTGATGATATAAAAGATAAATTATTTAATCCTTTTATTACTTCCAAGGCAGAAGGATCTGGTCTTGGTCTTTCCATTACATATAGAATTATTTCAGAACATAAGGGATTTATAGAGGTCTTTTCTAAAATAGATGAAGGCACAACTTTTATTATTTACCTGCCAACAATTAACAACTGGAAAAAATAAATCTTATCCCACCTCTTTACTTTATTTTTTGATAATACTTCCCTTGATATGACTCTCTGCTTTTTAATTCCTCTTTAATATTTCTTATAACTTTCTGTTTATCCAGAACCCACATTGGTGAAACTAAATGGTTCTTATCAGTTTCTCCTGTTAGACGGGCAATGATTAAATCCCTGGGCAATATTTCAATAATATCTGCCACAGTACGAACATATTCTTTTTGTGTCATTAATTTCAATTTTTTTGATTTAGAAATCTTCTCAAGTTTTGAATGACTTGTAATATAAAGGGAATGAATTTTTAAAGCATCAATTTTATTATGATTTATAATGAAATGAACAGTTTCCATAATCTGATCATATGATTCATATGGAAGCCCGACTATTATATGAGTGGTTATTTTTATAGGATATTTTTTTGTTAAATTTACAGCATATATATAATCATCAACACTGTGCTTTCGATTAATAAATTCAAGAGACTTGTTATGAATAGTCTGCAGTCCATATTCAATCCATACTTCATATTCAGGGTAATAAGAAGATATTAATTTTAATTTTTCTTCATTTATACAATCAGGTCTTGTTCCTATTATAATCCCTACTATATCACCTTTATTTAATTTAATCCCCATATCATAACATTTTTTCATTCTATCCACAGAACCATAAGTATTTGAAAAAGCCTGATAATATAAAAAAAATTTGCTGGCTTTATATCTTTCTCTTAAAAAGATTTTACTTTTTTCAATCTGCTCTTCAATGGATATTCCTTTTTGATAAGAACCATTTCCACTGCCATTGGAATCACAATAAATGCATCCCCCTGTACTTAAAGTGCCATCACGGTTTGGACAGGAAAATCCAGCATCAATGGTTATTTTATATACTTTAGCTTTATATTTCTGACTCCAGTAATCCTTTAGCAAAAACATTAATTTTTTCCTTATCTATTTTCCACCCGTTATCTGCTAATAAACTAATATACAAACAAGCCCCAGGGTACCGTGTAGAGACTGAAAAAATTGAACTGCTTAAATCCAGTGGGTGCTTGAACAACAAGCTCCCTGTTTAAAACAGTGTAAGTTCAAAAAATTTCAGTATATCACATGTACCCCAGAGTTATTATAAAAATAACATATATAAGAAAAATTTCTACTAATTTTTATAATAACAACAATAATTCTCTTGACAATATAAAAAAAATAGTTATATATATTTTAATGATATAGTTTAAAAGATGGGTTTTATTTAAAACAAACCATCATACAAACATATTAAAGAAGGAGAGGTCGCATAGTTTGGTCGAGTGCGCTTGCTTGGAAAGCAAGTGAGTCTTTATAGGCTCCGTGGGTTCAAATCCCACCCTCTCCGAATCTGATTTATTAGTAGATTAGCTGATTAGCAGTTAATTAGCTTTAAAGCATTATTAATTATTATCTGTTAATTTACCAATAAATTAAATCGGGTCGTGCTAGGCGGGGAGTCAGCGGTGCCCTGTACTCGCAATCCGCTATAGCGAGGCTGAATTCCTATATTGAGATTTTTAGACATGCAGAAACTGATGTTATATTAAAATGCTGATATCTGGAGGCTGTACAGTTAACAGCCTGCCTTAAACCGCCAGGTCCGGAAGGAAGCAACGGGGGGCAATCCTGTTAAAGTGTTTGCAGTACCTTCAGTTGGAGTTTTAGAATTATATTAAGCCTGTATGAACATTATCGAAGATAGGTGCACGGCCCCCTATTTACAGAAAAAAAGGGACGGTTCTGTTTTTAAAAACAGAACCGTCCCTTTTTTCTGTTTTGCAACTACTTTACTGTATTAATAAGTTTTCCCACTTTTTCTATCTCAACTTCTACTACATCACCTTTCTGTAATGGACCAATGCCGGATGGTGTTCCTGTGGAAATCACATCACCCGGATGAAGGGTCATAACATTTGATATAAATTCAAGCAAAGTATAAACATTAAATATTAAATTATCTGTATTGGAATTCTGTTTTATTTCGCTGTTAACTCTTGCTGTAATATTTAATTGATGAGGATTAAACTCTTTATCAGGAATAAAAATAAAAGGTCCGAATGGACAGAAAGTATTAAAAGATTTTGCCCTCATCCATTGTCCATCTTTTTTCTGCAGGTCTCTTGCAGTTACATCATTTAAACATGTGTATCCTAATATATATTCATGAGCTTTTTCTTTATTTACCTTGTATGCTTGTTTTTTAATTATAAAAGCAAGCTCTGCTTCATAATCCACGCGATTTGATTGTTCTGGAAGTATTATGGATTCATTATGAGCAAGAATAGATGTTGGAGGTTTTAAAAATAATACAGGTTCCTTAGGAATGTCAAAATGCAGTTCCCTGGCATGGTCTGTATAATTCAATCCCACAAGAATAATTTTGGTAGGCTTTGTGGGAGTTAAAACTTTTAAATCTGTTAAATTAAATTTCTCATTAATTTGCGAAAAATGTAGAAAAACATCTCCGGATATTTTATCAACCTCATTGCTGCAGACGGACCCATAGAAAATATTATCACCCTTCTGAAATCTGCCTATATGCACTGTGTTTATTCTCCTTTATTTTTAAAGACCCAGCACATCAAACATGGAATAAATACCATGCTTTTGTGAAACAAGCCATTGAGCAGCTCTTACTGCTCCTTTTGCAAAAGTCTGACGATTGCTGGCTCTATGGATTAGCTCCAGTCTCTCCCCTATTCCAGCAAACATTACTGTATGTTCTCCAACTATGTCACCTCCCCTTACAGCCATAACGCCAATCTCAGAATCCTTTCTTTCGCCAATCATGCCACACCTTCCGTAAACAGTATCCTTCTCTTTATCTCGTTTTAGTTGATGTGTAACGATCTCCAGTAATTTATTTGCTGTTCCGGATGGAGCATCTTTTTTTAAACGATGATGTGCTTCAATTATTTCAACATCAAACCCTGAATTCAATACTTTAGAAGTTAGTTCTGTTAATTTAAACAATAAATTCACCCCTACACTCATATTAGGAGAAAACACAATTGGAATAGATTGGGATGCTTCTTTAAGCACCTTTTGTTCTTCTTCCTTTAAACCTGTTGTTCCAATAACAACCGGTTTTTTAACTTTATTAATATGAAGATGCTCAACTGTTGCCTCGGGAGAGGAGAATTCTATTATAACATCTCCATTATTAACCACATCTAAAAGTTTATCAGTAATAAGTATATTATTCTTCCCTAATCCAACTATTTCACCACTGTCTGCTCCAATATTCACACAATCAACAGCACCAGCCAAATCCAATTCACTTTCATTGATTACTTTTATAATCTCCCGCCCCATTCTACCACAGGCTCCCACTACAATAACTTTAATAGCCATAATCTTCTCCTTTTTTATGCGGAATTACCCGCATTCATTGGTACTACGAAGTTATCCAACTCCCTGTACATTATTTACCTTCCTCCATTTTATAGTTGTCAGGTATTACAAAATTTGTTCTGCTGGTGTCCTTAATGGCATTCCTATCACCTCCTTATATTGATTTATTTCTTTTATTAATTCTACTTCCTTTTCCTTGCTTAAATTTATTGCCCAATCTATAAATTTAAATAAATTTATTATTTCATCTCTTTTATATCCTTTTTTATATAATCCTCTTATAAGTTTACTTTTTAACTCCTTTTTCTCTGTATCTGTTTTACTGCTTATCTCCATTGCCTGTAATTGTACTATTACTACTTCACTAAATGGGTTCTTATCCTTTTTTAATTCTAATTCCTTTCCTTTATAATCAAGAATTTTTACTATTGGATATTTGAATATAAGTTCAAATCCCCAATATTTCTTCTTAATGGAAGATATAAATGAATAATCTCTTTCCATGCTTCATCATAATTATGATTAATAATTTTCTTTTTCATTATTAAAAAATAATATAAATAAAACAATGAGAAAAGTCAAGTTGATTTTAAAAAGATGATTTAAAAAATGTTGATTTTATAAAAATTTTTGTAAAAAATCTGAATAATAATTTATCTTTGGATTACAAATTTAATAGTTCGTTTGTTTCCTCGGCTGTCTTTAAGAAGGGCTATATATACTCCTCTTGATAGGGGAGAACCTTTAGAATCTGTGCCATACTAGATAATCTGATACTCTGAGTTTGGACTGGAGAGTTTAATTTCCGTAACACTTAAATATACTATCGGATAATTAGTTCTCTATAAAAATAAAAATTAAAGAAAAGGAAGAAGTTAATTTTTTATTATAATATACTCCCCCACTTTTTTTCACAAAGTAATTTACAATAGAGTTGTTGCATAATTCAATGTTATTAAAATGAATGTAGTGTAGGGGTGGGGTGTAAAGTCTCTTAAATATTTCAAAAAAAGTTCCCCCCATTTTTAGTATATGTTATATGTTTTTGACCTTTTAAGCCTGTTAAAACACCAATTTTACAGGATCTACATAAAAAATGGGGGGAAGAAAATTTAAAATTATTAAAAAATTTCACACCCCACCCTTACACTACATTCTAAATTTTACAATCAATGTTTCACTAACAACTACTATTTTTTATTTCTTAATTTCATTATTTGACTTTTTCTTAGCCCTGTTACACTCATTATTACTTGTAGTTTAAATCCTTCTTTAAACATTTTTTTTGCTACTTCTAGTTCTCCTTCAAGTTTTCCTTTAAGTTTTCCTTTAAGTTCTCCTTCAAGTTTTCCTTCCTGAAGTAATTCGTCCCGCCATTTA
>CBDVEP010000024.1:0-25688 GCA_965373035.1 uncultured bacterium | reverse complement strand
AGATTTTTTATAAATTATTAATAAGGCACTAAAAATGAAGATAATGAAACCATTTACCCATATATGCATTAAAACAATATTCTGTCCTTTTAAGACAATTAAAGCAACTGGTATATCAGATATAATAATTGTGATGGCCACACATATTATTGAATAATTGAAAATATTTGAAACAAAAATTTTAGCTACATCCTTATTTTTAAAAAATGTCAAGTTTTTTGTTTTAATTTTTAAAATGGTCAGTTATCAGTATTTTTTTAAAAATGTAGGGACTACAGTTATAGGACAGCATCAATTAATATTTATATTCCTAAAATCCTATCAATTTTATTTTTATCAAATCCTATTATCTTTACACCTTTAAGAAAAATAACAGGCACTCCTGAATGAGCACCTACTTTTTTCTCAAACTCCTGCATATACCTTGGATTTTTTGTGATATCTTTTTCATATACATTAATACCTAATTTTTTTAAATAATCCTTTACTTGATTGCAATAGCCACATGTCGGTGTTGTATAAATATCTACTGTCATTTATTATTTCTCCTATTTTATAAATCTTCCGATAAATTTATAATATATTATCTTTCTCCAAAAATTATAGTTCCTAATCTCACCATGTTACTTCCTTCCTCAATTGCTATTTTATATGAATTAGACATTCCCATTGATAATATTTTCATATTAACATTAGGAAAATTTTGTTCTTTTATTGTATCAAATATATTTTTTGTCTTCTTAAAATAAGGACGTATTTTTTCCGGATCTCCAACTCGTGGGCCCATCGTCATTAATCCTTCCAAATTTAAATAATCAAGTGTGGAAATTTTCTCCACAAGGCTTTTAATGATTTCATAATCCGGGGTAATTCCTGATTTACTAATTTCACTGCCAATATTTATTTCAATACATACAGCGATTTTTTTTTTGAATTTTTCTGCTCGTTTATTAATATCTGCTGCTTTTTTAAAAGAATCTATAGTTTGAATAGTATCAAAAATTTCTAATGCTTTATTAATTTTATTTTTCTGTAGATGACCTATCATATGCCATGTGACTTTTTTATTTATATCACCTAAGGAATTATAAATATTTTCAGTTTCCTGTACATAATTTTCTCCTATATCCATAGCCCCAGCATCTATAATTTCCACAATCTCTTCTTTAGTTCTTGTTTTAGCCGCTATTACAATTTTTACATCATCAGGTATTTCCTGACGTATTTTTTTATAATTTTCTGTTATGCTCATATCATCTCCTTAAATTATTTGTAAAATTTATATTCTGCATTTATAATAAACAGGTTAGCCGCCGCCTTAATATTTTTATATTTTTTATTAATTCTTTTAATTCAATACCTGTCCATATTGAAAAGGACTTTAACGCCTGTAGGATTAGCATATCAAGACCATTCATAACAGGTAATTTATACTGACAAGCAGATTGTATGAGCATGGTCTTTGATGGATTATAGATAATATCATAAACAACACTTTTTTCCTTGTAAAGTGGTTTTAAATTTATTAATGGTTTACTTTCTTTTTTCAACCCATAAGAAGTTGTATTAATAATTAAGTCAGGGAAATAATTAAATTTGCTTAAATATTCAAAATCAAGCACATTTACTGTTATTTTAACTTTTGGAAAATGCTTTTTTAAAAAACCTCTTAATTTAATTCCATTCTGATAAGTACGGTTAAGAATAATTAGCTCCTTTATGTTATTTTTTAATAAGGAAAAAGCAATAGCAAAGGCTGACCCGCCTGCACCTAACAATAATACATGTTTGCCTTTAAATTGAAATTCAGGAAAATTAATTTCAATGGACTTTTTAAAACCAAAAATGTCTGTATTAAAACCAGACAATTTATTATTTTTTATTTTAACAGTATTAACAGCACCTATGGTATGAGCTTCTCCTGAAATTTTATTAAGATATTGCATAATATATACTTTATATGGTACTGTAATATTAAAACCAGCTAAATTTTCAAGCTGGCTGATCCCTTTTATAAAGTTATTAATATTAGTATTTTTTACTTCTATTGGCAAATAAATCAAATTTAGTTTATATTTATCAATTAAAAAATTATGAATAGCAGGAGATAAAGTATGCTTTACAGGATACCCTAAAACTCCCAAAATTTTTGTATTCCCATTAATATTCATTTTTTTAAATTCTTCTTGTGTTTTACTTTAACCAGAACAACTTTATCATTAATGCTTACTTTATTAATAAAATCCATTTCATCCAGAACAGCTTCTGCTATTTGTTCATCAATCCGGAGAACTTTTGCTGTGGCACATTTTTCAGGTAATCTTTTATAAAATTTATGCAAAATGAAATTTTTCAAAATTCCGCCCTGGTTGAATATTTCAAATTCATCACCTTTTTTAATTCCTTCATCTTTCCCGAGATTAATAACAATTTTATTATCTATAATCTTAATGACAGTTCCCGTAACAGGAAAAAAATCTTTTATCTGTCCGGCAATATCCTTAGACAGGAAAAACAACTTATCCTTGCCCCGGGCTGTTGCTGAAAAGGCTTTAATAGGGTCATCTTTTTTCACAGGATACAGTTTAAAACTGACAGAAAGATAATCAGCACTTTCCTTAAAAGTCCCAAATGCATAATAATCAGCACTGCTTGCTCTTGAGAGTTTCTTTACTTTATTTCTTTTCATATTAAAATAATAATCAATATTATCTTTATCATTGTCAACATTTGCAAATTGACTGTACAAATTTAAATGATTTTTTATACTGTCTGACAGCACCTTTCCTGTTTGATTATTAATAAAATCATTTTCACCTTTATTAAAACCAGCAATAAAAATTCTTATTTTGTTTTTTTTAATTTTATATTGTTCAATATGAAGTTTATAAGAAAGTCTTTTCTTTTTAAAAGTCCGCGCTACATTATATTTATCCTTTAACTTTTGATTACCTGGATTTAACATAGATGCAATTTTAAGTTCTTTTAAATATTTCTCAAGAAACCCTAATCTTTTATACAGCAGACCTAAATCACTTCGCTGTCTCCAATTTTCAGAATAAAGCTGTAATCCTCTTTTATATTCATATAAGGCATTATAATTATTAAAATTTTTATCAAATTTTTTAGCTTCCTGAAAATGGGAAGCAGAGAGTTTTTTTCGATTTTTATTATAGAGTGATTTTTCAGCAATGAATAAATCTTCTAAATGATATTTGATAATATCATCTGTACTGTTTAATTGATAGGCTTTTTTAAAATTATCAAGTGCATTGTCAATATCATTTTTAAATTGATATGAAAGTCCCAGGTTATTATATAGTAATGGTAATTTTGAAAATTCTTTTAAACTGCTGTTAATAAATTTAACTGCTTTTTCCCAATCCTGTAATTTAAAATAGACATCTGCAAGATTTAATATGGTATCAGAATCATCATCCCTTCTATAATAAGATTTCTCGTAATAATATTTTGCTTCCTTTAAATTATTTTGTTTATCATAAATCAAACCATAATAAAAATTAATACCCGGACATGCAGGATTAAAATATTCACCTTTTTTTAAATATCTTTCTGCTTCCTTAAATTTATTTTGTGTTATGTATAATTCTGCATAAGTTAAATATCCTTCCACCCTCTTTTTATCAATTTTTAAAAGCTTTTTTAAATATTTTTTTGCTTCTGTAAAATATCTTTTTTTAATATAAACTTTTGCAATCCCGTTTAAAGCATCATAATTTAAAGGCTCTGATTTTTTTACCTTTGAAAAAATTTTTAATGCTTTGCTGTACTCCTTCTTTATTAAGGTTAATTGTCCCTGAAGGATTAAACCCTCAATACTAAGAGGAGTAACTTTTAATAACTTATCAACATATCTTTCTGCTTCATCATAATTTTTTAACTTTACATTTATTTCTGCTATTTTAAAAAGAGCTTTAGAATAATAAGGATTCTTCTGGACAGCTCTCTTAAAATAATAAAGCGCATCATCCCAGTTAGATTTCTGATAATCTTCTTCTCCTTTGCTAAACCAGTGGGCAGCATTTTGTGAGTAAAGATTATTAGAAAATATTAAGAAAATAATTAAAAAACATGTTACTTTTTTCATATTAAACATATCGGAAACATAAAGTTTTATTCCAATCAAATTTTAATATATTATAATAAACTGTGATTATATTTCAATAATTTTTTTAAAAATATTTGATTCTAAAAAAACAATTATCATATTCTAAATATGAAGCTAAAAAAAGAATTAGGATTTTTAGAATTATTCTGTATTGCATCAGGTGCTATGATTAGTTCAGGGTTGTTTGTTCTTCCAGGTTTGGCTTTTGCAATAAGTGGTCCAGCTATTATTATCTCTTATCTTTTAGCCGGTTTATTAATGATTCCCAGTATCCTGTCCAAGGTAGAGTTAGCTACTGCCATGCCCAAGTCAGGTGGTACGTATTTTTATATTGAAAGAAGCATGGGACCTTTTGCAGGAGTTTTAAGTGGTATGTCTAACTGGTTTTCTATTGGCTTGAAAAGTGCTTTTGCTTTAATCGGTATAGGAGCCTTTGTCAAGGTACTCTATCCTGAAATCACTTATAACCAGATCAGACTGATTGCTGTTGGTTTTTGTATTATTTTTACTTTTTTAAATATTATAAGTGTTAAAAAAACAGGTAAATTACAAATATACTTAGTATTTGGTTTACTGGCAATTCTTTTCTTTTATATTATAACCGGGTTAAAATCAATTAATATTCATTATTATATTCCTTTTAATCCTTTTGGATTTAAAGCAATACTGGCAACAACTGGTATGATATTTATATCTTATGGAGGCATTACAAAAATTGCCAGTATTTCAGAAGAAGTTAAAAACCCAGGGAAAAATATCCCTTATGCCATGATATCTGCTTTTATAGTTGTAAGCATTTTATATATTTTAGTTATCAGTATTACTGTGGGTCTTGTAAAACCTCAAATTTTAAAAAACTCTCTTATACCTATATCCCTGGGAGCAAGCACTTTTTCAGGAAAAGCAGGAGCGATTATACTTGCTCTTGCAGGATTAACTGCTTATATAACCACAGCCAATGCAGGGATATTAGCTGCATCCCGTTCCCCCATGGCTATGAGTAAAGATAATTACCTCCCAGAAATATTTGGTCGAGTACACACAAAATACCGTACTCCTGTAATCAGCATTATCATTACCAGTTTAATCATGATTATATTAATTTTATTTTTAAACCTTGAAAACCTGGTTAAGCTGGCTTCAACTCTTATGCTTTTATTGTTTATTTTTGCAAATATAAGTGTGATCATAATGAGAGAAAGCAATATTAAAAGTTACCGGCCTAAGTTTAAATCACCCCTTTATCCTTACATGCAAATTTTTGCTGTTGTTGCTTATTTTTTTCTTATAGCTGAAATGGGTGAACTGCCCTTATTATTAACTTTAATATTTCTTTTAGGAGGCAGCAGTTGGTACTGGATATATGTTAAGGGTAAAACACAAAAACGTGATTATGCTATTATCCATTTAGTAGAGCGAATTACAGCAAAGGAATTTATCGACACCCGGCTTGAAAATGAATTAAGAGATATTTTATGGGAAAGGGATGATATCCTTGAAGATCGTTTTGATAAACTAATTAAAGAAGCTTTAATTCTGGATTTTAAAAAAAAGATGAATTACACAGATTACTTTAAGGAAATATCTAAAATTTTAAGCAAACAATTAAAAATAAAAACATCTGAATTATACAAACTTTTCCTTCAAAGAGAAAAAGAATCCAGTACTGTAATAAAAGAAGGACTTGCTATACCGCATATTATTATTCAGGGGAAACAGAAATTTGTTATTCTTTTAACAAGAAGTAAAAAAGGAATTAAATTCCCGGGTCAGAAAAAGCCTGTTAAGATTATTTTTGTTTTACTCGGGACACAGGATGAAAGAAATTTTCATTTAAAGGCTCTTATGTCTATTGCCCAGGTTGTACAGGAGATGAAATTCTGTGAAGACTGGCTTAATGCCGGTAATATGACGCAGTTGAAAAACACCATTCTTTTAGCCAAACGCCAACGCGAGCTTGGATAGAGAAAAAGGGGACAGGCTACTTTTTCTGGCACCTTATATATTTTCAATAAGGCTTAGGAATAATTTTACTCCATTTACTAAATCTTTTATTAAAATAAATTCATCTGTAGAGTGGACTTCAGACATGCCGGTAGCAACATTAAGGCATTGAAATTTATTCTGATTGAAAATATTTGAATCACTCCCGCCATTACTCTTCTCAAAAACTGGTTTTATATTCACATTCCGGCAGGCAAGGGAAAATTTTTTAACAAGAAAAGATTTTTCAAAAAAGTTATAAGATTTATAAGCTAATTTTAATTTAAAATCAATTCTTATTTTAAATTTTTTTTTAATTGTACTTATTATGCTTTTTAAATTCTGAATATATTTTTTTAATTTTTCACTATTCCTGCTTCTTACTTCTCCCTCAATAACGACTGTATCCGGGACAATATTGGCAGCACGACCTCCATTTATCTTTCCTACATTTGCAGTTGTTTCATTATCTATTCTTCCTGATTTAATTTTATCAATAAGTTTTGCTCCTATTTTAATGGCATTTATACCTTTTTCCGGCTCTATACCAGCATGTGCTGATTTTCCCCATACAGTTATGGTGTACTGATAATGTGTTGGGGCTGAAATAACAGCAGTTCCTACTGGTCCACCTGAATCAAAACTAAAACCATATTTTGCTTTTAATAAAGAAAAATCAAAATTTTTAGCACCAATCAGCCCCTGTTCTTCAGCATAAGTTAAGACAAAATAAATATCCGAATGCTTAATATTATGTTTTTTAATTATCCGGATGCCTTCTAAAAAAATAGCCAGTGCGGATTTATCATCACTTCCAAGTATTGTTCTTCCATCTGATTTTATCAATTTATCTGTTACAATAGGTTTTATATTTTCTCCCGGCTGTACTGTATCTGTATGAGCATTAAAAAACAAAGGTTCCCCTTTTTTGTTTCCTTTTAAAAAAGCAATGATATTACCGGAATTTTTAATTCTCTGAAGCTTTACCTTTAAGCCTAATTCTTTTAAAACAATTATTAAGTGTTTGATTATTTTTTCTTCATTGTAAGAAGGGCTATCAATTTTAACCAGCTTAATAAAAGTATGAATTAATCTTTTTTGAATTACCATAAAAATTTCATTGGGTCTATTGGTTTCCCATTAATCCTTACTTCAAAATGCAAATGGGGAATAGTTGCCATACCTGTTCCCCCTACTCTTCCAATTATCTGCCTTTCCTTTACCTGCTGACCTATTTTTACAAATATTCTGGAGCAATGAGCGTACCTTGTTTCATATCCATTATTATGCTTAATCTTTATTAATCTTCCATAAGTACCAGCACTACCGGCATATATAACCACTCCCGCAGCTGATGCAAAAATAGGTGTGCCTTTAGGACACTTCATATCAATACCCTTATGAAATCTCATTTTCTTTAAAATAGGATGCATCTGCATACCAAAAGGACGACCAGCTACCCAACCATTTGTAGGGACTTTAAACATACGTCTTTTTTTAAATAAAACATTCATCTCCCTGGTCAAAACTTTTGCCATGGCACCCGGAATAAAAATAATATCACACTTTTTTAATTTACTGAACAATCCTATTTTATTATTTTTTGTAATTTTACTTATTTTTACATTATACAATTTTGATAAAACATCTACTTGCTCAATTTGCTGCACATAATGCAAAACTCCTTTTTTATTAATAGCAATAATTTTATCACCCACATATGCATTCAGACTCTTTAAAAATGGATTACACCCTATAATAGTATCAATATCAACGCTATTTTCCTGTGCTATTTTCCAGTAATGAAAACCCGGAATTATATTATATATTTTAAACTCAACATCTTTTCCTAAAAATTTATCAGCCATAGAAATAATCATTTTATCAGATGGGAAATCCCATATTATTATTTTTTCTGGATAACGCTTAAAAAACCTGTTTACTCTTATTCGCCCTGCAATATTAAACAACAAAAAAACAAACAGAACAGATACAAATATTATTAAAATGTAAAATGACTTTTTCTTATGTTTCATAATACTCTTCATCAATTAATGCCCAGATATAACCATTCCGTGACCCTATAAAAATAATTCCATCAACAACAATTGGTGATGAAAAAATAGCCCCACCGGTATTAAATTTCCATTTTAATTTTCCTTTATTTGTATCAAGACAGTAGATATATCCATCAATTGAGCCAAAGATTACTTTATCTTTTATTACATTAGCAGACCCCCATATCCCATCTCCTGCCTTAAACTTCCATAAAACTTTTCCTTTTTCAGCATTCAGGCAATAAAAAAAATTATCATGAGAACCTATAAACACTTTCCCATGCTTTAAAGCAGGTGTTCCCCAGACCCCTTTTTTTGCTTTAAACTCCCATATTTTTTTACCTTTAAAATTCAAACAAAATATTTTACCATTTTCACAACCCAGATAAATTTTATTTTTATAAATCACTGTTGAAGAGTCAGTATCATCTTTGGTTTTAAATCTCCATTTTAATTTCCCGGTATCTTTATGAAAACTATAAAGATATCCGCCAAAAGAAGAAACTAAAACAAAATTACTGTAAACAGTTGGAGAGGATTCAACAGAACCATCTGTATAACGTCTCCATTTTATTTTGCCGCTGGCTGGTTCTATACAAAGTATACGCCCATCCTCTGTTCCAACATATAATTTATCCTCATAAACAACTGCCGAAGAATCCACATCATCCTTTGTCTTTTTCTTCCATATTAATTTTCCGTTTGTCCTGTTTAAACAGTAAAAATGATTATCCCGTGAACCAAAATAAATTTTATCTTTATAAATACAAACTGATGATTTAATAGAATTTTTAGCTTTATATTTCCACACAACTTTTCCAGTAAAAAAATTAAAGCAATAAAGATAAGAATCCACTGAACCTGCATAAAGAAAAGAACCGTATTTACTCATCTGACCGCTCCAGCCTGTTCCTTCCCATATCCTGTTTTTACGTTTTTCAAGGTACTGGCGAGTTCTGAATTTCCATAAAACCTTAGGAGAGTCAGGTATCTCCCCTGTACCATAAAAATTATGCTGACTATTACCCCTCCACATTGTCACAGTATTTGTTGAAAATGAGGAATTTGCAATCTGGGAATTAACCACATGCTCCAGTTCAATTTTCCTTTGAAGTCTTCTGTTTGCTGAACAATTATAAAATAAAACAATTATTACTATTATATAATAAAAAAATTTATCTTTCATAAATAAAAATTTATCAACAAGCTATGGTTTTTGATTTATCTTCCTTTATTTTATTTAATGCATTAATGGCATTTTCAATCATTTCTTCACATTCTTCCATGCTGGAATCATATTTGCTTATTCCGCATTTTATGCAAATATTGTTTTTTTTAAATTCATCTTTTAAACCATGATAGTTATTAATAATTTCTATAATTCTACTTGCAGCTACTTTTGCTCCTGATACATCAGTATTACTTAATATACCACAGATTTGTCCTCCCTCAAAATTCCCCAGTATATCTGTTCCCCTCATATTGTTTCTCATAATTTCAAGTATATCTGAAATAAGCTTTTTTTGATGTTTTATATTCATAGAATGTATTTTATCCTCAATATAACTGACAGCTGTAAAAACAATCAAAGATAAAGCACCACCATATCTTTTTGTTGTACTGAATTTAATTTCCAGATTATGACGAAACATATTACCTTCCTGTATAAGCCAGCAGTTTATCTTGCTTATTGATTCTAAAAATTTAAAAAAAACTGATCGCATAGCAAAACAAATAACATTAGTCACTACCAAAGCTATTAAAATTAATGGAAGGAGAAATTCAATAGAGTATTTCGATAGATTATATTGTCTTGTAAATCGAATTACATCCGGACTATTTAATAATCCAATAGCCAGAATTATAATATAAACCAGAATTAATTGAAGAGGTGGTTTGAAATTTAATTTTTTATCTGTTAATAAATAATATTCTAAATTAATAATATCACTACTGATAACACATGTTATAAAAAAAATAACACAGGATATAGTAATTTTTTGATTTAACTGATAATTATAAAGTAACAACAGCCCTATAAAAATCAAACCTGTAAATATTAATGAGGTAATAAAACTGGAAATGTGAATTGATAATGGGTCACTATTTAAAATTAAAATCTCTTCTTTTTTTCTTCCATGAATTTTCATCATAATATAACTCCATAAATAGTTTATAAATTAAAACCTGTCAACATCATTCAAAAATTTTTCTATCCAGTTTGTAGGGAGGGTTTAAACCCTCCCTACATATTTTCTCGAAAGATTCTGACACATTACAACCTATCTCTATTATTCAAAAATTTTTCTATCCAGAAAAGAACGTGTCAAGGTAACCATATCTGTATAATCCAGATTAGCACCAACAGGAATTCCATAAGCAATACGTGTCATTTTAATCTTTTTATCTTTTACTAATTTAGAAATATAAAAAGCTGTGGTATCACCTTCTGAAGTAGGATTTGTAGCAAAAATAATTTCCTCAATATCTTCTTCAGAACCTTCTACTCGTTTTAAAAATGCTTTAATATTCAAATCATCAGGGCTGATACCATGAATAGGGGAAATAACACCAAAGAGGATATGATATAATCCATTATAAATTTTTAACCGCTCAATAACCATTAAGTCATTTGGCTCTTCCACTACACATATCTTTTTCTTATCTCTTTTCGGGTCTGTACATATCTCACATATCTCTGCTTCTGTATAATTCCCGCAGATCTTACAATTTTTAATCTTCTGCTTTATATATTTTATGGCATCAGAAAGATCATTGACATATTCATTATTAGATTGTAATAAAAAAAAAGTTATCCTCTGTGCACTTTTTGGGCCTATCCCTGGTATTCGTGAAAACAGTTTTATTAATTCTTCTATGGATGAATTTGCCATTTTTATTTACATAAGACTGGACATATCAGGCATACCAGGTATATTTAATCCGCCTGTTAATTTTGACATTTCTTCCGTGACTAATTCCTGAACTCTGGACTGTGCCTGATTAACAGCAGCAACAAGTAAATCTTCTAACATCTCTACATCATCAGGATTAACTACTTCCTTATTTATCTTAACACTGGTTACTTCTTTCTTTCCATTCATTTTTACAATAACCATGTCACCACCTGCTGAAGCTTCTACCTCTTTACTGGCAAGTTCTTTTTGAATATCTTTCAT
The DNA here is from genome assembly GCA_965373035.1 of uncultured bacterium. Taxonomy (GTDB): domain Bacteria; phylum Spirochaetota; class JAHITG01; order JAHITG01; family JAHITG01; genus CBDVEP01. The sequence continues at coordinate 14,340 of CBDVEP010000024.1, read as the reverse complement.
TTTCTCCTGCATTTTTGATATCTGGGAAAACATATTGGCAAAATTCTTCATGAATAAGCCTCCTTTTTAATTATTTTGCCTTTAAAAATCTTTTTTGCTTTTTGGATGACTGGATCTGTCCTCTCATCATCTTGTACAATTATTTTCTCAGGCTTTGACAATTCAAATTGCAAACAATAATTGCTATTTAATTTATCCTTAATTATTTTTTCTATATATACCTTCTGTTTACTAAGACTATTAAATATAAATTCATTTTCTACTAAAATCAATAAATTTTCGTTATTTATATTCTTCAATTTTCCTTTTTTCAATTGGGCTGCAATACTTTTTTTCTCTTCATTAAAAATTTCTATAATATTATCCCATAAATTATTATCATCTTTATCTTTCTCTATATTCTCTCCTGTCTTTTCTCTGACTTTTTCATTATTTGTTTCTTCCTCTACTTCAACCTGCGGGATAGATATAGGGTTATTATTTAATTTTTGCTGTTTTTCTTCAATTAAAATCGGCTTTTTATCATTCTTATCAATTAATTGATTTTGACCTGAGGAAAAACTGTTAATATAATTATAAATAAATTTCAGGGACACCTTATTTGAAATATCAATTAAATTAAGAAAAGCAACTTCAAGCAATACTTTTGAAAGAGTACTATACCTGAAACTTTCAAGAAAATTCAAAAGATATTTAATCATCTCTTCTATTACATCTATTTCAAATTGTCCGCTATATTTCTTCAACTGCTCAATTTGTGCCTTGTTTTCTTCAAGAATAAATTCATCTTCAATACCACTTTGAATTAAAAGTAAATTCCTTAAAAAATCAATAAAATTTATAATAAAAAGTTTTAAATCCAGACCCTGATTATATAATTTAAAAATAAATTCAACTCCTTTTGAAACATCATTATTATGAACATGAGATAAAAACAAATAATAGATATCTGAGGTGGATAGTCCAAACATATACCTGACTTTTTCAACATTTATATTTCCTTCACTATAAGCAATTAACTGATCCAGAGCACTCTGGGCATCCCGCATACTGCCATCAGAATTTTTTGCCAGTATAAACAATGCTTCCTGATCTGCTTTCACATTTTCACTATTACATATTTTTTCCAACTGGACTGATATTTCATTAACAGTAATTCTTCTAAAATCAAATCGCAGACAGCGTGACAGTACTGTTAATGGTATTTTATTAGGTTCTGTTGTAGCAAACATAAAAACAATATGTTCTGGCGGCTCCTCAAGAGTCTTTAATAAGGCATTAAATGCTTCAAGAGTCAACATGTGTACTTCATCAATAATATATATTTTATAAATGGATTTAATAGGATGATAATTGATTTTTTCCTTTAAATTTCGTATTTCATCAATACCCCTGTTTGAAGCGCCATCTATCTCAAGAACATCCATTGATAAGCCTGCAGCTATTTCCTTGCAGTTCTGACATTCATCACAGGGATTAATACTCGAACCTTTATCACAATTTAAAGATTTTGCTAAAATCCTTGCTGTTGATGTTTTTCCTACTCCCCTGGGTCCTGAAAACAGGTAAGCATGGTGAATCTTATTCATAGAAATGGCGTTTTTTAATGTATCTGCAATTGGCTTCTGTCCGATAAGGTCATCAAATTTTCCTGGTCTGTATTTTCGTGCAATTACTGTATAACTCATAAAATCAATAATATTACATTTAAAATCACTTTCAAGTAATTTATTTATTAAATAAAATAATAAGACGATAATTTAAAATAATGAAAAAGAAAGTAATTATCACTTTTATTTCCTGCTTACTATGTATTAATCTTGCTGAAATTCTGATAGAAACTAACCTCAATAAAAAAAATATTATAAAAAATTTTAAATTAAAAAACAGTCTTATTAATTACTCCTTTACAAAATTTCAGGATAAAGGTACCGGAGGAATAAAAATTCTTTCTAAAACTTTTTTTAAACTTTATCCGAAATTATCATTTCTTATTATTAAAAATAACAATCAAATTGCATTTGTTGCTAATAAAAATCCATCTTATAATAAAATATTGACAGGGGTCCTTAATACTTTTAAAACCAAAAATAAATTTAAAAAACATTTCTCCATTAAATATAAAAAGAATGATTACTTCCATTTTAATTCATCTAAAATTGATAATATGGATATTATTACAGGTTTTAAGTATCATCATAATAATTGGGGTGTTATTCTGCGAAATATTATTATATCACTTTTTATTCTTGCAGGATTTACATTACTTATATTTAAACAAAACAAACCTGATTTTCAGGTCAATCCTTCAGAACCTTCAATGGAAAAACATGAAGAAGAGGGAGAAAAAAATAAATCTTTTGATAAACAACAGGAAATATATAATTCACAATTTAAAAATTATAAAAATTTATATGAAGATAATCAAAAGTTAATTGAAGAATTAGAAAATCTAACAACATTCAGAGAAGTGGGACTGGCGATTAACTCCATTCTTAACTTTAATCAAATGCTTCATGTGATTATGGGAGTGGTCATGGGAAAAATGGGTGTTCAAAAAATTAAAATTTATTTTATTGATGAAGATAACAAAGAATTAATAAGTAAAATAGAACGAAATGGAAATAAAATCATTCCTGAAGATGCGCTTGACAATGGCAAAATTATTTTAGGAGTTGGAAATGAAGGCAGAGCAATGGAATTTCATTCACCTCTGATATCATCAGATAATATAGAGGAACCTTTTTTAATCTGCCCTCTTATGACTCAGGGTACTTTAATAGGTGCTATTAAAGTATCCAGTAAACTTGATACAAATATTTTCCATGAAAAAGATAAGGAAACATTAAAACTGCTCTCTTCCCAGATTGCCATTGCTTTAAATAATGCAAGATTATATGAAATGGCAATAACAGATGGACTTACTAAATTATATGTTCACAGACATTTCCAGTATAGGATACAGGAAGAAAATCTACGGCATAAAAGAAATGGCAAACCACTATCCCTTATTATGCTTGATATAGATCATTTTAAAAATTTTAATGATAATAATGGTCATCAAACTGGTGACTATATTTTAAGAGAGATGGCTAAAATCATTAAGCATACGTTTAGAGTAACAGATGCAACCTTTAGATATGGTGGAGAAGAAATGGCAGTTATTCTCCCAGAAACAAATTCAGATGCTGCTTATGTATTGGCTGAAAAATTACGAAATCGTATAAAAGACCATTTATTTCAACATAATGAAAATGAACTAAAAGTAACTATAAGCCTGGGAGTAAGTACTTATTATCCCCAAAAAATGGGAGCTATATCAAAAGAAAACTTAATCAGTATGGCTGATGAAGCTTTATATCATTCAAAAAATAATGGACGAAACTGTACTACTGTGTACAGTTCAATTATTAAAACCCAGTATGCTCCTTCCCTTTACACACCCATGCAGGAAAGTGCAATAAATTAAATAAACTGTGACCGTTATCCGCGGGGAATAAATCGTAAGCCCTACAATTGTCTATGAACTTCATAGGGCGGTATTTTATATACCGCCATCATTTTTAATTCACTTGACTTAGATATTATATTTTTTAATATATATTAACATATGAAAAATAAAATAAAAAATATTATTAATAATATTATAAAAAAAAATTCTCCTATTCAAATTGCAATTCTGTATGGTTCAAGTCTAAAAAAATTAAAAAATAAAACAAATGATATTGATATAGCTATTGCAGGTGAGGGAAAAATTAATTATCAAACATTAGCAGAGTTACAAATACAATTAGAAAAAAAATTAGAGAAAAAAGTTGACCTTGTTGATATAAATACTATTAATGGACCAATACTTCAGCAAATATTATGTAAGGGCGAGTTAATAAAATGTTTAAACCAAAATTTATATGTTAAGATAATGAAAAGGATGTTATTCTTTCAAGAAGATATTCTACCTTATTATAAAAAGATATTAAGAAAACGAGCTGAAAGGTTTGCAAATGGATAATATAGTAATTCTTAATAAAATAGAAACCTTAAGAAATTGTGTTTCAAGAATTGAACTAAAGTGTCCGGGAAAAATTGAAGAATTAAAAAACAATTATGACCTTCAAGATATTATATCACTGAATCTTGAAAGAGCAATTCAATCAAGTGTGGATATTGCTTTGCATATAATTGCGGATACAGAAGAGAAAGTACCAACCACCATGGGGGAAAGTTTTATAATATTACAAAAATTAAAATTCATCCCTAAAGATTTAGCGATGAATCTGCAAAAGTCCATTGGTTTTAGAAATATATCTGTACATGAATATAAAAAAATTGATTGGGAAATTGTATATGAAATCATCACAAATCATCTTTCCAATTTTAAAGAATATGTTAAATATATTCTAAAATTATTAGATAATTTAAAATAAAATCACAATGTTTGTTTTAATACTTCCACAATATAATTAATTTCTTTCTTTTTCAATTTTGCATAAAACGGCAGAGAAATGGTTGAAGCACCTATGCGTTCTGCTTCAGGAAACATTCCTTCTTTATAATTAAAAGTCTCCCTATAATACTGCATAAGATGAATAGGTTTAAAATTTACTGCGGTTCCAATGCCCCGATCCTGTAAATGATTAATAATATCATCTCTTTTAACTGGATCTACTAAAATAGTAAACAGATGCAGAGAATGTTTTGTATTATCCGGGATACTCGGGATATTAACTTCCGGAATGTTTTTTAGTCTGCTGCAATAATAATCATAATTTTCTTTTTTCTTCTTCCAGATATTATTTATTTCTTTTAGCTGATTAAAAAGGAGAGCGGCTTGAATATCAAACATATTAAATTTATAACCAGCATAAGGAACATCATATTGTATAAACTTTTTAGTATACCGGTCTGCTGCATTAAGGGTCATGCCGTGTAATCTTAGTATCCTAATTTTTTCAGCAATCTCGTCATTATTTATAGCAACAGCACCACCCTCGCCTGAAGTAATATTTTTTGTAGTATAAAAACTAAAACTTGCACCACCACTTAACTGCCCTGGCCCTATGCCATTGTTTTCTCCTTCAATACAGTGAGCACTATCCTCAATGACATTTAAATTATATTTATCAGCAATAACTTTTAATTTGTTCATATCAACCATAACCCCGTATAAATGAACCGGCATAATTGCCTTAGTTTTATCTGTTATTTTCTCTTCTATTAAATTTAAATTTAAATTCCCTGTATCTTTTTCTACATCAACAAAAACAGGCTTGCCGCCGCAATGAACAATAGTATTGGCAGTTGCAACAAAACTTAAAGGAGTAGTAATCACTTCATCTCCTTTTTTTATATCATATGCTTTTAATAATAAAAACAAGCCGGCTGTTGCACTTGTAACACCCAGAACATGTTTTACTTTTAAATATTCTGCGAATCTTTTTTCAAATTCTGCTGTCATAGGTCCTGTTGTAAGAAAAAGGGACCTCAAAACCTTATTAACAGCTTTTATTTCTTTTCTGCTTATATTGTGCCTGTAAAATTCAATCTTTCTCATTCCAAAACTCCATAATTTTTTTTATTTCTTTTAATACATCCTGTACTGTTATGGCTTTCATACATTCATTATTCTTAGGGCATTTATTCTTCACACAAGGAGAACATGGAAACCCCTTGTTTATATAAATTCGCCTGCTTTTTGTATTTAACATCCCTGTTTCTTTAATATCTGCCGGACCCTCCAGCGCAATTACATCTGTCCCCACAGCATTAGCCAAATGCATTGGTCCGCTATCATTAGTAATAAAAAGGTCTATTGATTTTAAAATCGCCATATATTCTCTTAAGTTAATCTCTCCTGCCAGATTAATTGGGTTCTCTTTCATTTGATTAATAATAGATTTCACATATTCTCTTTCAGATGCACTGCCAAAAAAAACGACATTTACTTTATATTTTTTTATCAGAATATCAGAAAGCTGTGAAAACCGCATCTTTAGCCAGCGTCTTGATACAGCACTGGAGTTTGGATTTATTCCAATAAATTTTTTATGATTTTTATATTTTTTTAATATTTCCTTACCGCGATTTGTTTCCTTTTTAGTTAAAAAAACAGCAGATTCTACTTTCTTTTTATGTAGTTGGGTCAATATATCTGTACTACTATTTCTATATTTGTCTAAAAAATAATCTAATAAATGTATATACTTTAATGCTCTATGTATTTCAGGACCAGGAGACTTTAGGGAGTTATTTAAAAATAAACCTGCTAAAAAAGTACCGTATCCCAATCGTATCTTTGCACTGCTTAAAAAACATATAACAAGGGAAGATAATGATTCAGGAAGATTAAAATAAATATCAAAATTATACTTTCTCAAGAAAATACCTGATTTTAGTACACCCTTTTTTTTATCATCAAGAATGACTATTTTATTATAATTTTTATTATTTAAAAAAACATCCTTAACTTTTTTTCTCATAATAAGATAAATTTCCGAACCGGGAAAATATTCCCGTATAATTAAAAGCAAAGGAGTACTTAAAACAGCATCACCAATCCAGTTTGGAACTCTAATAGCTATTCGTTTTTTTTTCATACAATTAATTCATTCCTTAACTTCGCCACAGAGACACAGAGGCTCAGAAAAATTAATTTTTTAATCTTAAATTACTCTGTGCCTCTGTGGCTAATTTTTTTAATAGCCCTTACATTATTATTTACAGTCATAATTAATTACTCACATTCTTAATCACATTTAAATATTGTCTGTAAAACACTTCTTCTGAATATTTTTTCTGATATATTTCATAAGAATGCATGGCATATTTCTTTTGTAAATGTTTCTTTCTTAATAACTTAAGAATAGCTGAAGATAAAGAAACATGATCCCCTGGGTTAATTAATTCACCATTTACACCAGGCTTTATAATCTCTCCTATAACATTAATTTTAGTACCAATAACTGGTTTATGTAAATACATATACTCAAGTAAAACCCTGCTAATAGTTTCAGAATCAATAGAAGTTATAACTCCTATATCGAAAAGATTTATTACATCCATAATATCTTTAATTTCAGGTAATAATATAATACTTTTCTCTATCTTGAAATCTTTTATTATTTTTTTTAATTGTGCAATCTTAATATGCTCTTCTTTTCCTGCTATTATAAAAACAACTTTTTTTGTTTTTTGTAAGACAAGATGAGCTGCTCTTACAAATGTAAACTGGTCTTTAACAGTATCTAAACGACCTGCTATACCGACAATTTTATTTTTTAAATTGATTTTATATTTTTTCGCTGTCTTTTTTCTTGATTTTATTATTTTAAAATGCTCCTCATCTATACTTCCATATATAATGTGAACTTTATTTTTTATAGGTAAAAATACTTTTTCATTCTGTTTATAAATAGTACGGCAGGTTAATATAACAGCATCACTGGAATAGTACCTCATCCTGGATAAAAAATTATTAGATATTAAGCGTCTATCCCCACGGGTCAGGATAAAATGCACACCTGTTATTAATTTAGCAAACATGGTAAAAGTATGGTCTTCGCTGCGATGAGAATTTATCACATGTATGCTTTCTTTTTTTATTAAAGTGATTAATTTTATAAAATTTATAATAAGTTCAAAAATATTATAACCATAAAAATTCAGAGGTACGACTTTTAAGCCATAGTTTTTTGCAATTGTATAGGAGGGATAATTTTTATTACATCCAATTATAACTTTATGCCCTTTATTCTGAAAAAGACGGGCTATGTTAAGTGCATAAAAAGCTGTGGCATTCCACCAGCGTACATTTATTAATATTAAAATATTATATTTTAATGAACTTTTTGACATTTTTTAAAACAATCTCAACTGAAATATCTTTCATACATTTAAAGTGAACTTTTGGACAGGCATTTTTTCCATGATAATGACAGGGCCGGCAGTGTAGATTCTTATTTTCCAGAATAATACATTTCCTCCTTAATGGAATAAAGCCAAATCCACCGGTAGTACTGCCGAATATTGAAATTAAAGGGATTTTAGTACCAGCACCTAAATGCATAATCCCGGAATCATTGGTTATTAATAACCTGCTCAGATTGATAAGATAAACAATATCATTAAAGTTTAATTTCCCGCATAAATTAAAAACATTTTTATGTTTCCACTTTTCTGCCCTGTTATAATGCTTTTTTTCACCAATAATAATAATATTAATCTTTTTTCTTAATATTTTTATAAGATCCTGATAATACACCCAGTTTTTAGTATAATATTTAGCAAAAGGTGAAATCACAATAAAATTTTTTTTTCTAAATGCTTTTATCTTTTTACTTTCTCTGAAAAAAATTTTATAATTACAATCTCTTTCTGATAATAATATATTTAACTTTTTTAATGGTTCTAAATAATTTTTAATAACAAAATTATTCTTCAATAAATTAATTTTAAAATAAATCAGTAAAAACCTTTTAAATCTATATTTTTTATATGTAAGAACATCCTTAAAAAAAAACATTTTAAGCAGTGATGTTCTTAAATTCTTATGAAGGTCTAAAATCTTAAAATAATTCTGTTGTTTTATTTTTTTTCCCAATTGAAATAAACTTTTATAATCTTCTAAAACAAATAAGGATTTAACATAAGGATTATAGTGAAATAATTCTGCATACCTTTTCTTTGTCAAAAGATCAACATCATAGCCTGATTTATACAATTTTTTAATAACAGGATGAATAAGAATAACATCACCAAAAGAACTAAATCGTATTATTAATATCTTTTTTCGTTTTTTCATAATGGTTAAAACCAGTAATTAATGAATTAATATTTTTTCGAGGTCTGCCACCTCCTGTGAACCCAGAACCACTGCTGGGGATATTTACTTATCCACTTCTGGAGTTCATCAGACCATAATTTTGTATTGTAATAAATATCTTTTTCAAAATCACCTGTCCTTTTTAATTTTAACGGAGGACTGATATATAAAGTATGCCTATCATTTTTTTCTCTAACAAGAGTAAACAAAATCATTGGTGCATTGGTCTTTAAAGCAAAAAATGCCGGACCTTTAAAAGTAGAAGCTGGGCGATTAAAAAAATCAATAAAAACACCATCTCTCCCTGCATCCTGATCAGCTATCAACCCTAAAATATGATTTACTTTTAATGATTTTAATGATGCTCTTAAAGCTTTATTCATATTAATTAATCCAATACCAGCTTGCTTTCGGATTTTATTTATAAATCTGTCTGAATAGGGATTCCTCATAGAGTGATATACCACATCCAGCTTATAATCACTTTTAGTCACAATAGCTCCTAATAATTCCCAATTACCCATATGACTTGTCACGCCAATAATACCCTTATTTAATTTTAATGCTTTATTTAGATTATCCTTTCCTATAATCTTAACTTTATTCTTTAAATATTTTTTATTAATATACGGGAGGTATAAAAACTCAACATACACTTTACAAAGATTAATATAAACCATTTTTAAAATATTAATTAACTCCTTATCACTTTTCAGAGGAAATGCCTGCTTTAAATTATTAAAAGCCCTAAGCCTGTGTTTTTTATTTAATATAAAAAAAACAACACCTAACCATCTGGCTAACAATAAATTAACCCTAAGAGGTAATAATCTCAAGATAGAAGTAATTATTAATAAAAAAAAATATTCAAAATAATATTTTAACAGTTTTTTAAATTTCATGCAAAGAATTTAATATTTTAAATTGAAGTTTCAAATATTATTATGTATTATGGGGTCAGACCCTAAAGTAGTGAGTAGCTAAAGCTACTCACTACTTTAAGGTCTGATCCCAGGACAGACAGGAGGGAGACTGTCCCAGGAATCACGCCTTTAAGGGAGTAGCTGATACTAATTCACTAAATAATCTCTTAATTCTTTATATCGTATTCTTATTCTTTTTAAAGCCCTTAGTTCAGTTTGTCTTATAGCTTCAGGAGAAACTTTAAAAATTTTAGCCACGGCTTTTAAGCTCAATCTTTCTCCATCATAAAATCCATATCTGTACTTAATAACTTCTGCTTCTTTTTTTATTAAAGTATTTAAAATATTCAACTCATATTCATATAAATTGTGCCTGAAAACCATATCTTCAGGTTGATATTGAGTGGATACAACCATATCCATAAGGCTGATCTCACTATCATGCTTTACTACACAATCAAGTGAAAGTACAGGTAAAATGTATTCAAGAATTTCTTTTATCTTCTGGGACTTTACTTTTAATTCAAACTCTAATTCGTTTATATTCGGTAACCGGTTAAGTTTTTTAAATAAATGACACATAGCTCTCTCAACTTTAAAAAGTAATTCTCCTTTTCTAAGTGGAAGATTGATATGCAGTTCTTTTTTTAAAATACTCCTTGAAACATAATGTTTGATCCACCAGGATGAATAAGTGCTGAAACGTAATTTTTTTCTGTAATCAAACTTATCAACAGCTACAATCAAACCCATATTCCCTTCCTGGATCAGATCCATCAGGTTATAACTTGACTTATAATACTGCATAGCAATTTTTATAACCAGTTTTAAATTTGAATTTATTAATAAGTCTCGGGCCCTCTTATCCCCATCCCTGACTTTTTTTGCTAATTTTTGTTCCTGTGTAAAATCTAATAATGAATAATAATTTATGTTTTTTACATAGTACATATAATTATCCGCTATTTTATTTACAGTCATTTCCTTCATTTACTAAAATACCTCACTATAAATATAGCATAATATGTGCCATTTAATAAAAAAAAAATAAAAAAAACCAGTGTTTTTAAGCTTAATTTAAGGGTTTTTAATATTTAAAGGAAAGTATAAATTAAATATCAATTTATCTATAAAAATAACATAAATAGAGTATAATTTTTATACATTTTTTAAAACATCTATAAAATATGCAAAAAGATGCATCTTATGAGGTACCTATTTCTGCTTTTGCAAGTGTGCGCAATTCCAGTAAATCATCCATGGTGAAGTCAGTAAATTTAAGATAAAAAACTGAATTATTTTCAAGAAGAGGCTCTATAAATTTATTTCCAAAATATTTTTTATAATCCTGTGTGCCTGGAATAAGAGAATATTCAACAATCTTAGGAGTTGCACCATTATCAAGAATAAATTTTATTGTATCCTTAATTTCATCTTTAGTCTGGTCAGGAAAACCAAACATAATATATACTTCTAAATCCTTTTTTAAATAACCTGCATTTAATAAATTTTTTACAGCTTTTTTAAAATCCTCATTAGAAGTCTTATTGCCTGTTTTTTTTTGTCTGTGTGGATTGGAAGTTTCAAGACTTAGACGCAGCATTTTAAAATTAAAACAATATAAATATTCAGCTACTAAAGAAGTAATGAACTTTAAATGCAGACCATTTGGCGTATGATAATATAATGGGAAATCCTTAAGGCATAATAAAAAATTTTTTAAAATAATATCAAAATTATAAAGTAAAGCATCATCATAAAAAGCAATATTGCTTATATTATATTTAATTATATAATTTCTTATGGATTGAATCACTTTGTCTATATTTTTTACCTGGAATTTATCACAAAGCAATTTTGATGCGCAATAAGAACAATGAAAAGGACACCCCATATTCAACTGAGCAATGAGATAATCTAAATGCGGATACAATTCAAATAATGGCTCTTCCCAATCTGAAATATTTTTTATGAAGTCCAGATTGACATGTTTCTTTAATTTTAAAAATATTGATTTCAGGACGGAATAAACATCAGTTCCTGGAATAACAAAATCAGCTCCTGAATATTTATGTGCGTGCTCCGGCATAAGAGTAGCATAAATTCCTCCTAAAAACACCGGTGTATCTGTAAATATTTCTTTTGCAAGCTTTATCATATCAAATACACCCGGATACCAATAATTCATAAGAGATGAAATAAGTATTGCATCAATTTTTCTTTCCTTCAATTTCAACAACCTGCTTTTCACTTCCTGATATGGCAGTCCATAACGCTTATAATTTCTGGGATAAAATTTTAATATTTCAGGTTTCTGAATAATTTCATAATAAAACTTACCCCTGCCGAATTTTTGGGTTTTGACTAAATTATTTTTAATAAAATATTCATCAAGCCTGTTCATGCAGTCAATAAAGCAGATATCACAGCCCATATGTTTTAAATTTCCCGCAAGTGTTAAAAGACCAAGTGGTTTAAAGTACAGGTCATATGCTGCAAAATCATATACCCATGGATTAATTAATAAAAAAGTTAATTTATCTTTCATTAAGGAGATAATTTTAGTAAAGAAGCATTATCTAGTATTTTTCTGATTTCACTTGTTTTTAAATTGTAATAATAAATTTCATTACTTGTATTATCATAAAACATTAAATCTGATTTTTTAAATAAATTTAAATCTTTCAAATTTTTTGTATTAAATAAAAAATCCCCTTGCCCTACATAATCAATATTTTTTAAACTGACAAAATAAAATTCATTAAGTTGAGTAACATAAAAAAATTTAAATCTTTGATCCGGATGATAGAAAAGATGCTCCATTAATTTACCGCCTGAAACCACAAGCTCTTTAGCACCCCTGAAATTAATACTATAAATAAAATAGTCCTCATCATGAAAAAAAATATTTTTATTATTTTCCGACCAGATTAATTGTGAAATCTGCTTAACAGGAATCATCTTTTTAATCTTTTTATTTGATAGGTCATATACATAAATAAACAATTGATTTATAGGATTTCTTGCAATAAAAGCTAATAATTGCTGATTATAAGACAATGATAAAGAATAAATACGGTCTTCATTTAAAAAAGTCATCGCACTGCTTATATCCAATTTTTCAACTACCCATTTATTTTCATCATTTAATGTACTTTGAAAAATATTAGTACTCTTGTTATTTGTACTTCCTATAAAAAAAAACTTGCCTGTGCCTTTCCATGTTATGTCCTTAAAAAGAGAAAAAGAATATGTTTCATTAAAAGAAGAATAAAAATCCATTTCATCGTTTTTTTTAAGGTCATAAATAACATTTTTATCTTCTTCAATATTATAAATTAAATATTGATAAGAAGGAGAAAGAGATAAAATCTGTAAATTTTTATTATTAACTGAAGTTATCTGCCATTTGTTATTTTTACTTAAATTATACAACCAGATATCGCCAAGAGAATTTTGTTTGGAAACATAGAATAAAAATTCTCCTTTTAAACCATTATGGATTTCAGTAGCATCAACTGTTGTCTTACTCTCAATTTCTTTCTCAAAAGTATGGTGATAGCCTTTTTCTGAAGCACATTGAAAAAAAAATAAAAGAAAAATAAAAATTATTTTAATTTTCATAATTGTATTATTTACTATTTTCTCTAAACCAGTCAATTGTCTTTTGCATACCTGTATTAAATGACATTTCCGGTTTCCATTTTAATTTCTTTTTTGCCAGAGTAATATCAGGCTGCCTAACCTTAGGGTCGTCTTCAGGTAATGATTTAAAAACAATCTTACTCTTACTATTAGTTAATGTTTTAATCTTTTTTGCAAATTCCAGGATGCTCATTTCTACTGGATTTCCAAGATTAACAGGGCTTGTAATATCAGACATAAGTAATCTATAAATACCTTCCACCAGATCAGAAACATAACAGAAACTTCTTGTCTGATCACCTTTACCATAAACAGTTATTGGCTTATTATGAAGTGCCTGATAAACAAAATTAGGAACAACACGACCATCATTAAGTCTCATCCTTTCTCCATAAGTGTTAAAAATCCTTACAATTCTGGTATCAACACTGTGGTACCTGTGATAAGCCATAACAATAGCTTCAGCATATCTTTTAGCTTCATCATATACACCTCGCGGTCCTATTGGATTAACATGACCCCAGTAACTTTCAGGCTGTGGGTGAACCTGAGGGTCTCCATATACTTCTGAAGTACTTGCCTGTAATATTCGGGATTTATGAGCAAGAGCAATCCCAAGGCATATATAACTCCCAAGAGCACCAACTTTTAAAGTCTGAATGGGATACTGCAGGTAATCAATAGGACTGGCAGGTGATGCAAAATTTAATATATAATGAATTTTTTCCTTGAATTTAATTGGTTTTGAAATATCATGTTTTTTAAAAATAAAATTTTTATCTTTCAAAAAAGGTTTAATATTTTCTTTCCTGCCTGTAATAAAATTATCAAGGGCAATAACCTGGTACCCTTTATCTAAAAAATAAGCACTTAAATGAGACCCAATAAATCCAGCACCACCTGTAATTAAAATTCTTTTTTTCATATATTTTTTAACCTTTTTTTGATAAAAAT